>JBGOVF010000460.1:0-2969 GCA_041477975.1 Tepidiformaceae bacterium | reverse complement strand
TCGACCGTGGACCGGGACGTGACCTTCAACGCCTTCTCGATCCGGGTCCGCGGATGCATGAGGCCGCGAAGGCGGACCGCGCGTTCGATGGTGCAGGTCATCGTCCCCTGCAGCGGATAATGGTCGCGGGACTGCACCAGCGGGTCGAGGCGCGCCGTGCGCTGCGTGCGGACGTTCGCATAGGCTCCGGTGCCAATGAGTTCCACGCCGTCGCCCGTTTCGATGTCCACGACGAGGAGCGTCAGCCGGCCGGTGGCGCGGACGTTGCCGGCGCTCTTGAACACCCCGTCGCCAACGAACTCGGGCCAGGTGAGAGTGCGCGCGGCAGCGTCGAGCTCGAGGAATCCCGCCGGTCCGCCACGATGAGCAACGTCGGGACCGCCGTCTGGCGAAACGCTTGCGAGGAACGCCGTTTCGGCCCGCGCTACGAGCTCCAAGACGTGTGGGTCGCTTAGCTCCACGGCCTCGCAAGCAGCGGGACCGGCGTTCGGTTCGCAACCAGCAGAAAGCGACGGCGCCATGTACTTGCGGCAGAGCGTGAACGTCTCGTCAGCCCGGAGCTCAACGCAGCCACCCACTTCGGCCAGTTCGCCGTTGATACGGGCACGTCGCGCCTGCCCGAGATTGATCGCGAGGCCCCCAACACGTCCAGGCAAAGGCCGCGGGCCACGAGCCGGAAACCCCAACCGCAGAACGGCTGGGCCGGTCACCTCCACGAGCGGCGCGCGCCCCGAGAGTGCGGTGAAATGCAGGGCCCCGTCGGCGCCCGGCGCGGCGAGCAGGAACAAGTCGGCGCCGGCAGCGAACTCGGCAACCGGCCCAACCCAGTGGGCGAGGTGATCGGCAAGCGGCCGCGTGTTCGCTTCGTCCTGCACAGCTACCTGGCCGGGGTGGTACTGGAGCGGTGGCATGTGTCTTTCTCCTATCTGTCGGGCAGTACGCAAAAAGCTACTGGCGGGCGTAGTTGCTCGCCCCGTACCAGTCGATCGTGACAACCGGCTCATCACCGACGACCCAGGCGTCGTGACCGCTGGGAAGCGACGTGATGTCGCCGGGTCCGGCGGTGAACTCCTGGCCGTCGTCCATCCGGATGGCAAGCTTTCCGCTCAGGTGGTACTGGAAATGCGGCGCCTCACAACTGGTGGTGCCGGCGATTGGTTTCACATCGTTCGACCAGCGCCAGCCGGGCTGGAACACGAGGCGGCCGATTGCAGCACCGCCGACGTTGAGGATCTCGGCCCGCCCCTTCGGAAAGTCCCGGGTTTCGTCTGGGGTCGAGAAGGTCTTGTGCTCGGTCAGGTGCATCGTGGTCTCCTCCGTGAGTCGTTCGCGCGTTCGGCTTATGGGTCCGAGGCGCCATGGGCGCATTATCTATCAACTAGTAGGTAGACTGTCAACCCAGCCCTGTATTACCATTCCGCCTAGAATGCGCAACGTGGACCAGGCCATCGCCAGCAGCTCCGGCACCGCCGCTCAGATCCTTGATGTCGCCGAACGGCTGGCGCAGACGCGGGGCTACAACGGTTTCAGCTACGCTGACATCGCCGCCGAGGTCGGGATCACCAAGGCCTCCTTGCATTACCACTTTCGCACGAAGGCCGAATTGGGCCGGCGCCTCATCGAGCGTTACTCGGAGACGTTCCGCGAGGCGTTAGAGAGCATCGCCATCAGCCCTGAGCCCGCGCTCGGCAAACTCGCCCGCTACGCCCGCCTGTACGCGGAGGTCCTTCACGACCAGCGCATGTGCCTCTGCGGCATGCTGGCTGCGGAGTACAGCAGCCTTCCCGCGCCGATGCAGCACGAGATCCGTAGATTCTTCGATATCAACGAGGACTGGCTCACCGAGATCATCGAGGAAGGTCGCCAGCGGGGAAGCCTTCGCCTCGACGGCCCGCCCCGTGAGGTGGCCCGGCTGCTGCTCGGCGCCCTCGAAGGCGCGATGCTGGTGGCCCGACCGTACGCGGATGTCGATCGCTTCGAGTCCGCCGCGAAGCGCCTTCTGCTGGACCTCGCCCATCCAACCGGCGGACCCCGGTGACGCTCGTTCGCCTTCCCGCCGCCCGGCATGTTTGCTAGGCTCGGCCCCAAACCCGGGCAGGAGCCACCGTATGCAGTCGTCCGTCGCAATCGTGGGGTACGGTGCGCTCGGCCACGCCCTTCAGGAGCTGTTCCCCGTTGCGGTCATCTTCGATGAGCCGCTCGGCATCGGCTCCCGCGAGGAAGTGAATCGCTGCGCCTTCGCCTGCGTGGCCGTCCCCACACCAGAAGGCGAAGGTGGCGCGTGCGATACCTCCATCGTCGAGAACGTCGTCGGGTGGCTTCAGACGCCGCACATCATCTTGTTCTCGACGGTGTCCGTTGGCACGACCGAACGCCTGGTCCGGGCGACCGGCAAAAGCATCGTCCATCAGCCCACGTACGGGCCGGGCGACACGCCGGACCACCCGTTCGGTGATCTGCGCCGGCAGACGTGGATCATCGTCGGGGGCGAACGCGAGCATACGATCCCGGTCGCCGATCTCTACAAGACGATCTACAACTCTGAGGTCACCATCTGGCAAACCGATGCGCTCACAGCCGAGTTAACGAAGTACATGGAAAACGCCTACCTCGCCATGAAAGTCTCGTTTTGCAACGAGATGTACGACGTGGCTTCGGCCGTCGGGGTGGACTACAACGAGCTCCGGGAACTCTGGCTGCTCGATCCTCGGATCGGGCGCAGCCACACCTTCGTCTTCCCGGACGACCGCGGGTACGGCGGCAAGTGCTTGCCGAAGGATGTCCGCGCACTGCTCCAGACCGCCGCCTCGCACGGCTACCAACCGCCGCTGCTCACCGAAATGGCGCAGGCCAACGACAGCCTCCGTGGACGGGCGGGCTCCAACGATGGCCGCGGACCAGCGAAACCCGGCGTCCGGACCACAGGGGCGCCTCCGGCAACCGTCGCCGGTGACTGAACGGAAGTCGTT
>JBGOVF010000383.1:0-3384 GCA_041477975.1 Tepidiformaceae bacterium | reverse complement strand
CACACGCTCCCGGAAAGAACGCATGCGTGACGCCAAACCCAATTCCGGCCGGGCGTTCGCCCAGCCGAGCACCGCGAGTCCGCGAACGAGGACGAACATTGGCAGCAGGCGGCGTTGCTCTTCGGCGAAAAGCCGTTCCTGCCGATAGCCAGCGATAAGTGCGGACTCGGCGACCTCCAAGTGCCGGCGGCCCTGGGTTCGGAACAGCGCCACGGCGAGTTCGTACACGTGCCAGCCGAAGCCGGAGTCGTCGAAGTCGATGACGGAGAGACCGTCCCGGGTGGCGACGACATTCTGCGGGTGCAGATCGGAATGGATCAGGCTGTAACTACTGGAGTCTTTCGGGAGGGTGCGCAAAACCTCGTAGACACGCTCGCGAGTACGGACAAGCAGATTTTGCTGCGTCCCGCTGAGGCCGGGAAGCTCCCAAAAGCGGCCCCAGAGCGGGTTCTCACCCATCAGTCCTTCTTCATCCCAGGATCGGCGGATGAACCCCGCGGGAATCTGCCACGCGCTGGCCTGGTTGTGAATGCGGGCAGCAACGCGCCCGAGCTCCTCGAAATGTCCAGGCACCTGCGCACCCGTCGTGTCCCGCTCGATGATGTCGGCCAGCAGCTCCCCTTCCACCCAATCGAGGACTCCGACGTACGTCGTTGAACCGCCAGGCAGCGCAACCTCTGCGTAGTGCTCGCCGTGGATGGTGGGGACGCCCGCCGGTGCGCGGATGCCGGCGCCGCGGAGTGCGGCGGTCCACTCGCGTTCGGAGTTCAGTGCCGCCAGGGAGCTGTATCCCGGCCGGTGGATGCGCACCACGGACTGCCGCCCGTCGGCTGTCGTTGCCTTGAAGACCACGTTTTCGGTGTGCGAGATGAGCGCGAGGCCCGCGACGTCGAACGGCCAGTGTGCGAGTGCGCGGCGCGCCGTTTGGACGAGCCCCGCGTGGTCAGGCTGGGCTGGAAGCATGGATGCCGCGCACCGTCTCGCTGAAGGCCTCGACTACGCGTTCGGCGTGTTCGCGTTCGAAGACCAGCGGCGGCCGGATCTTGAGGACGTTCCCGTGTTCGCCGGCCCTCCCGATGAGCATCCCGCGATCCTTCATCAGGTTCACCACGATCTCTGCGCCAGCTGGGTCGGGCTTTTTGGATTCGCGATCGCGTACCCATTCGATGCCGATGAAGAGCCCGTGGCCGCGGATGTCCCCCATCGGTTCGCACTCAGATTGCAGTGGGCGGAGCGCCCCACGGAGGTACGTACCGAGTTCCTGTGACCTGGCGACGAGGCCCTCTGCTTCGATCACATCGATCACGGCCATGCCAACGGCGGCTTGCAGGGGGCTGGAGGCGAAGGTGTTGAAGTACTGGGTGGACTGGCGGAACTGGTTGACGAGGCTCTCGCTCGCGATCGCAGCGGCAAGTGGGAGCCCGTTCCCCATCGGCTTGCCCATCGTGACGATATCGGGCACGAAATCCATCTCCTGGTAGCCCCACCACCGGCCGGTGCGGCCGAAGCCGGCCTGGATCTCGTCGCAGATGACCAGGCCGCCCGCGTCGTGAACGACCTGCGTCGCGCGCGCCAGGAAGCCCTCTGGCACATCGGGAAGCCCTTCATTCGCGAAGATGGGGCAGACCAGCATTCCGGCGAAAGGGATGCCGTCGTTGGCGAAAGCGTCGATCTCGGCTCGCAGTGCCTTCACATACGCATCGCAAAGGGCCGCTTCATCAAGCCCGGCCTCGATCGGCCGGTAGTGCTGCGGGACGGGGATTCCGCGGACCTCGGGCTCGACCGGCTGCCCTGCGGCGGCGCGCCGCCGCAGGCCCGCAAGCTTCCGAACTTCCGTGCTGTTCCCGTGATAGGCGGCATCAGTCGTGACGATGCCGCGACCGCCGGTGGCGGCGCGGACCATCATCAGCGCCACCTCGCTGGCCTCGGTGCCGCTACAGGTGAACACCGTTGTCGTCAGCGGAGCGGCGTGAAGCGCTGTTAGCCGCTCCGCGTAGTCGAGGATGCCCTCGTGGAGGTAGCGGCTGTGGACGTTGAGCGTGGACGACTGGCGGGTCATGGCTTCGACGACGCGCGGGTTGGCATGGCCAACGCAGGGCACGTTGTTATAGAGGTCCAGGTATCGGTTACCGGTACTGTCGAAGAGCCAGACGCCTTCGCCCCTGACGATATGCAGGGGTTGTTCGTAGAAGAGTCGCGCTCCAACGCCCAGGAGGCGTTCGCGCCGGGCAAGGAGATCCGCGGTCGTGGTCATGGTCATGGCCTTCGAGCCTACAGGGGCGGCCGATCGCGCCGCAAGGCCGAGACCAGCCGATCCCGGCATGATGGCCGTTCACTCGTTTCCGTATTGCTTCGTTTCAACCTGCTCGAAGACGAGGGAGTAGGCGGGCGCGTCGGCCACCGGGCGGTGCTCGGCGCCTTTCGGGACGACGTAAATGTCGCCGGCGTTGAGGGTGATGGCGGGCTGGCCGGCGAGTTCGATCCGGAAGCTGCCCTGCCAGCAGAGGAACATCTCGTCCTCGTCGTGATGGTGCCAGGCGAACTCGCCGTCCAGCCGTACGATTCGGACGACGGCGCCGTTGGCGATGGCGAGGTCGCGCGGCTGCCACGGTTCGGTGATGGCGGCCACGGCGCCGGGGATGGAGACCGGTTCCGTCATCGGCGTCAGCCGCCGCCCGCGACCATGGCGACGAAGAGTTTGTACGGCCGCGGGTCTGGGGCGCCGATGGGCACGGTGACCGAGGCGCTGTTGTTGGCGGTTGCAGGGTCGTTCGTGGAGCCGGTGACGGCGGCGACGCCAACGACGTTGCCCGTGGCCGAGGCGCCTACCTTCACGACGATGGTGAACGTCGCCAGCCCGCCGTTGGCGAGCACGCTCTTCGTGCAACTGACGTTCCCCGTGCCGCCAACGGCCGGCTTCGTGCACAGCCAGCCGACAGGAGCGCTCACGGATTCGAACGTCGTCTTTTCGGGCGTGCCGAAGGTCATCCTCACGTTGCCGGCATCCTGCGGCCCGGCGTTGAGCATCGTGGCGGTGAACGTGAGCAGGCCGCCCGCTCCCACAGGCGACGGCGCCGCGGCTACCTGGGCGGAAAGATCAGCCGTTACGAAGCCGGTGACCACGATCGCGACGTCGTTCCCGTTCACGCTGGGCCAGTGGTAGGAGATCTTGAAAATGACGCCGTCGATGATGAACGTTGCGCCCTCAGGCAGCGTATCGAAGGCGCCGGTCACGCTGTCGAACCCGGCGTTGGGGATGATGATGAAGGTGTCGCCAACCGCCGGGTCGTAGCCCAGGTCGATGGCGAGGCGGGCGCCGCCCAGGTTCAGGCCGCCGATCACCATCAGTTGGTCGTACTGCGCCACCGGGGTGACGCCGTCGAT
>JBGOVF010000141.1:0-6455 GCA_041477975.1 Tepidiformaceae bacterium | reverse complement strand
CTGTCCACGGCGCGGCCACCCGCAGGTGGCGGCACGACGGCGGCTGGCACCGGATTGCAACCAAGTTGGCGCGGCGCCGCGCCGATTACTCAGGTGTGAAATCGCCGTTCAACCGGTTCACCACGAACCGTCGCGTCGAGGGCCTGATCCGGCGGGGCGTGGGCGTGAACGAGGCGACCTGGAAGCTGCCCGACCCGGCAGATGCGCCAGGTGCGACCGCTCTCGTGGACGAGGTGGTGGCCTGGGTGCGGCGAGCGATGGGCGAGATGCGGCGCCCATACGGCATCGACCATGTTGCGGTGGCCCTGGCCTGCCGTGATGCGAGCGGCCGGGTCGTCTGCAGCAACAGCCTCGGCGTCGTGCGGCCCGCGGTGTTCTACGGCGAAGACGGCGCGGCCCGCGTCTCCGACTTCCTGGTCGATGCGGCACGCGCGGGCGGGAAACGCGGCGGCGAGATCGTGGGCGCTATCCTCAGCCTGGGCGACATCGCCTACGAGCTCGGCGCGGCACAGGCCGCCTGAGTTTCCCCCATTCCGGGCCAGCCGCTAAACTTCGCCAGATGGCAACGGTGAGCAACCCGGCGCGCGCGAAGGAGCGGCTGCAAGAGCAGCTGGACCGTATTGCGCGGCTGCGCGGCACCGGCCCGAACCCCTTCGAGTACAACATCTGGGACGCGCGGACGGTGGAAGTGATCACGGCCATCTTTGGGCCGGATTCGGCTGAAATGGACCGCTATCACGAGGCCGCCGGCCTGCGGGGGCGGCTGCCCGGCGTGCGCGGCCAGGCCGAAAACATGACGCTCAACATCCACGGGCAGTGGGGGATCCTTGGGCGGCTCGAGCGCGGCGAGGCCGTGCTCCGAGCACTGATCGCCAGCCTTTCCTAAGCGTCCGCGGGCTGATTCGCTACACAGTGGGCCAGAACGCCGGGGTGCAACCGCGTGAGCGCCGTTTCGAGCCTGGCCATGCGTTGTCGATAGGCGGCTGACGCGAACTCTTCGGTCGTCATGATCACCGCGTCTTCGTGGTTGTCGGCGTAGTAGCGCTTACGCAGCCCGACTTCGTAGAAGCCGTAGGCGGAGTAAAGCGCGCGCGCTGCGGTGTTCGAGACGCGCACTTCGAGCGTGGCGCTCGACATGGCGCTCTCTATCGCGAGGTTGATGAGACCGTGCACCAACAGCCGTCCGAAGCCGAGGCGCCGGTGGCCGGGCTCGACGGCGACCGTGACGACATGGGCCTGGTCCACCATCAGCCAGATGCCGCCAAAGCCGGCAATCGCTGCCGAGCCGTCTTCGGTGAATAGCTCGATGACGACGTAGCGGGCCATCTCGTTGTGGCTCAGCTCGCGTTCGAAGGCTGTCGCGGGCCAGCCGAGTTCGTAGGCTGCCCGCTCGACAGCGAGCACGGCGGGGAGGTCGTTCGCGTTCATCTTGCGGAGGCGAGGGGCTCGCTGCGGTTGCCGATCGACGGTCGTCACGCTGGGAATCGTATCCGGGACCGCGGGACACCGCCAAAACAGCCCGAGATGCCACTCAGTAACGAAGGAGAGCACGCCGATACTGGAAGTGTGGAACCGGAATTCGGTAGCGGCACGCCGCTTGTTGTCTTCCAGCGTGACGCCCCCAGCGTGCAGTGGACCGGGGTTGTGGTGGCGGCGCGCTCCGGCGGCTGCGCGGCCCGAATAAGTTCGCCGCCTCAGTGGGACGCCACTGCCGAGCTCTTGTTGATTGCCGGGACGCCCGGCAAACGCTGGGTTGCCTCGGGACGGTTCACTGCCGCACAGGGCGAGGTCGTGGGGTTCACGCTCGCCGGCTCGTGGCAACCGTTCGACATTCGCAAGAGCCCACGGGTCGCCGCGGACCTCCAGGCCGAGGTGCGCTCGGTGCTCGGACAATCGAAGCAGCCGGGAAGGCTGATCGACATCTCGGCGGGCGGCATGGCCGTGAGCGTCGCATCGAAACCCGGAGGTTCGATGCTGGAAGTCGGCATCTGGGCGAATGGGTATGCGGCGCAACTGCCTTGCGAGGTCATCTCCACGTCTCCCGCAGGTGACGCCGTTGTCCTGCACCTCAAGTTCCAGCCGCTGAGCCCGCCGCAGCAGGCGTTCGTGCGACAGGTTGTCGCGGGGCTAATGGCCGGGCAACACTCGGGGCCGCTGGCGTCCTAGCCGCGCTGCCGGCCGTGCCGTTAGCATCGCGCGGTGGTTACGCGCGCCGCCGATGTTGCTGGCTGGGAAGTCGAGGGCTCGGGATGGAGTCCTATCGCGGCGCACGCGGCGAAGGAGCTGCGCCAGCATCTCGCGCGGCTCCCCGCGATCGGCAGCGCCGGAAGGATCGTGCTCAGTCATGGCGATGCGGATACCGACGGCTTCAGCGTTGGCCACTCCGGCGATCTCCTGACCCTTCGAGGCGACGGGCCACGGGGCATGCTGAACGCGGTGTACTGGCTGCTCGAGCAGGCCGGCTTCGTCTGGGTGCAGCCGGGTGCTGGCGGGGCGCGCCTCGGACCGTCCGCCCCTCTGAACGAGGGCCAGTTCGGCGCGGCGCCGGCCTTTGCCCGGCGGACGCTGATCCTTGGGCAGGACGCCCTGCACGACGACTGGCGCGAGTGGATGGAGTGGGCGAGCCGGAACCGACTGAACGACATCTTCTTCCACGACACGCCGCCGAGTGTCTGGGACCGTGGCGGGCTGGCGCGACATGAACGGCATGAGGAGATTGAGCGGAACCGGCAGGGCTGGATGTTCGAGCTGTGGGACCGCGAGGGTGCCGTCATTCGGGCGGAGGCGGCAAAGCGCGGCATGACGCTTCAATTCGGCGGGCACCACCTGCCCGCGCTCATTCCGCGGGCACTGTTCGAACAACACCCGGACTGGTTTCCGCTGCGGGGAGGGAAGCGGGACGGGCGTTTCAACCTCTGCGTGTCCTCGGCCGGAGCCGTTGAGCAGATGCGACGCTCGGCAGGCGAATTCTTCGGACGGTTCCCCGGAGCGGACATCTACCACCTCTGGGCAGACGACATCCGCGGCGGTGGCTGGTGCGAGTGCGACGGCTGTGCCGGGCTGACGCCCTCCGACCAGGCACTGCGAGCGACGAACGTCGTGGCGGAGGTGCTGGCGGGCGCTGTCCCCGGCGCGCGAATCGCTCATCTCGCCTACCACGACACGCTCCAGCCACCGGCCGCTGTAGCGCCAAATGAGAACGTTGTCTGCCTGTTCGCGCCGAGGGAGCGCTGCTACGCGCACGCGATCGACGACGAATCGTGCGCGAAGAACCGCGACGAGTACTGGCGCCCCTACAACGGGCTGCTGCGCACGTTCGGGAACGACCGGAATCGCGTCTCGGTTTTCGAGTACCACAGCGACGCCATCCTCTTCAAAGGGATGGCGCCCATGCACCTTGAGGTGCTGCCCCGCGACGCCGCCGCCTACGCCGCGACCGCACACAACCTGCAGGACCTGATGGTCGGCCCTCGGCCATGGATCGGCGCTCCGTGGCACGCCTGGTGGATGGCGAAGTGCGGCTGGGAGCCGGCAGTGAAGCTGGAAGGCGAACTGACGCGTTTCTGGAACGCTGTGGACCCGGCGCACGGCGAGGCGCTGGCGGCATACGCAGTACGGGCCGAGTCCGCCTACCGGTTGTTCCTCGACCTTCACGACCTCCACGTTGCGCGCGGTCGAGACGTGCTCGATTTCTCGGATACACCTCGCGAAACAATGTTCGCCAAGGCAGTGGAGGCTGGAGCAGCGGCGCGCGAACTCATCGCAGCGGCCGAGTCGCTGCCAGAGCCGGCCGAAGACGCGGAGGCGTTCAACCGCGAGGCGCTCCAGGGATTCTTCGTCGCTCTTGTCGCGGAACACCTGTCCGAGCGGCTGGCGGGCTGGGCCGCCGCGCTGAACCGCACACCGGCTGCCGTGGAGCACATCGCGCGGGCACGCGCGGCGCTGGCCCGGATAGAGGAGTTCGAGGAGTTGTTCTACGACGGAACGGTTGGGGGCGCCCCGGCTTACGCGAACCTCGGGCCGCGAATGTGGCGAGGCATGGAACTGCTGACCGACCAAGCTGAGCGGCTCGTGGCCGAGGGCGGAAAGGCCTAGAAGTAGCCCGGCCCTTCGTCCACCACCTGCTCCAGCGCCGGCCATGTGCGGCCGTCCAGTTTGAGCAGGGCAGCGTACTTGCGCGCGGTCTCCAGGTGGCGCTGCTCCTTCGTCGCGCGGTAGCGATTGAAGGCGTCGAGCATCTTGTCGGCGATGAGCTGCATGTCCATGCCCATGACGTAGCGGCCGCTCATTTCGTTGAGGGCATCGACGTACACATCGAAGAAGCGGCTGAGGCGCTCGAGGGTGGTCCGAAGCTGGACCCACTGGGCGAGGTCCTGTCGGGCGGCCATCTCGTAATAACGGCGCCCCATGGTGACGAAGTACTGGCGGTCGGCAAATGGGGAACCGCCCAGGCGGCCATTGCCGCGCTTGCGCCCAAGGCTCTGCGGATACACGCCGGAGATGAAGAGCGCGTTGTCGCCGTATTTCTTGTAAGCCTCGAACTCGTTCTGGAACGCGCCGCTGGGGTTGGCCGTTTCGGCCATCAGATCGCTCAGGTATGGCATGTAGCTTTTCTGGCCGCCAATCGAAAGCTCCCCGGCCTGCAAGTAACGCTCCATCATCCGCCCGAGGTAGGAAAGCGTCTCCGCGTCGCGGCTACGCCGGTTCACGTAGAGGACTTTGATGAGGAAAAGGTCGAGGATATCGGCGAGGCAAAGCTCCGTGAGCTCGCCGATGTCGTCGTAGAAGTCGCTGATCAGTTGGTCGACTTTGCGGGCGAAGACGCTCGTCGCGACGTTTTCGCCGTCGTTGGCACGGATGGTTTCGCGCAGGATCGCGATGTCTTCGGCAAGGAGTTCGTCGTGGGGCATGACTTACCTCCCCCTTATCCGTACGCATCGGCAGCTCCTTGCGTCAAGCCAAGGGGGTGTTCCCCTGATTCTGTGCACCGAACTCTTTACCCGGTCACGGCAGACCCGGAAGCTGTCTTGACGCGGCTATGACATCGCCGACGATCTTCGTGCGGAGCGCGCCCTGGACGAACACGGGCCGGTATTTGTCCTCGATCTGGTAGGGAACGAAGCGGACGGCCACGAGCAGCCTGCCGTGGAGCGTTGCCTCCAGCAGGTAGCCCTGCGTGTGCTCGGGCGTGTGGGTCTGGTCGAAGATGAAGTTGCCGAGCGCGTAGGCGACGAAGCTGTTGGGCCGCCATTCGATCGACTGCACCCAGTGCGCCTGGTTGCCAACGACCAGGTCAGCGCCGGCGTCGGCCGCGGCGCGGAGGGCCTTGATGCTGCGGGGCGACGGGATGTGGGTGTCCTCGGTCCCGCTCTGGATCTGGACGATCACGAAGTCGACCTGCGTCTTCAGTTGACGAATGCGCTCCTGGAGGCGCGTGACGCCGAGCTTGTCAGCCGACTGGAAAAAGGCGGGTTCGTGAGGGATGGAGGCCTTTTCGTCATCGTAGCTGTCGTCGAGGGGGGCGGTGCCCGGCTCGGTATCCGTGGCCTCCAGGTCCTCGGCCGAGATGTCATCGAAGCCGAGGATCCCGATGCGGACTCCGTGGACTTCGAAGATGGCCGGGGCAAGCGCTTCCTCCAGGTTGATGCCACCGCCGACGGACTTGATGCCAGCGCCGTGGAGGAAGTCGAGGGTCTGCAGGAAGGCACGGTTCGCGCAGTAGTCGATCCCGCAATCGAACACGTGGTTCGTGGCGACCGTCATCTCGTCGAAGCCGGCTAGAGTCAGAGCCTCCATCGTTTCGGGCGGCGAGCTGAGGTTCGTGATGTCCACGCAACCGTAGGGCGGGTTGATGTCCTGGATGCTGCCATCGAGCGAGCCCAGGGCGAGGTCCGCGGCCGCCAGGTACTCGCCCACGGGCCCGCGCAGGGCGGCGCCCCAATCGCCCGAAGCGCGGATCTGCGTTAGGGCGCAGCGGGACTGGAGGATATCGCCAGTGGCGACGATTGTCGTGAAGGTTGGCGCCGGAGCCGTGAGCGCCGCAACGAGGGCATCGAGCGCCTCCCGGCCGCGGTTGGTCTCCGCGCGGACCCAAATCTTCTCCGTGTAGGGCCACGCTGCCAGGTCACCCCGTCCTCGGACAGGGTCTATCCCGTCCACAGCGATCGCCATCTGACCCGGCCGAACTTCGGAAACGGGCACGAGCCCGATGTAGCCGGAACCAAAGGTCATCGCGGTGCGAAGGTCGTCGTACGAGGCAAACGTGGCGGCCCGTTCGGCAGTATTGCCCATCCAGCCCTGGAGGACGGCGAGGGCGGCTGGATCCGCCGGGCTGACGACTGCGGCTGGTTTGGCGGAGCCTGCAATGCCGCCAACGGCCGACCAGTCAGTGGTTTCTCCGCGCAGGAGTTCGTCCAGTTGGCTCTTCGTCAGGACATCCACGGCAGCGCCGATCG
>JBGOVF010000162.1:0-6054 GCA_041477975.1 Tepidiformaceae bacterium | reverse complement strand
GTGGAACTTGAGGCCGTTGAGGGTGACCGTCTTGTCTTTAACGAGCGTTTCGGTGGTCACGGCGATCCTCCGGCCGCTGATTTGGCCCGAATCCTACGCCTTCATGTGTGCACTGGTGGTTAGCGCGAGCCGCGCAGGCGCGGGTCCAGCACGTCGCGGAGCGTATCGCCCAGGAAGTTGAAGCCGAGCACCGTCAGGCTGATCGCGATACCGGGGAACAACGCAGCAGAGACGTTGAGCGGGAAACTCGTGCGTGACGTGCTGATGTCCGCGCCCCACGAGGGGTTGGGCGCGGGGATGCCCAGGCCAAGGAACGAGAGCGCGGCTTCCGCCAGGATTGCGCTTCCGAGCAGCGTTGTGCCCAGCACGATGGCGACTGGCATGACGTTCGGAATGATGTGGCGGAAAACGATCCGGGCGTCGCTCGCTCCAAGCGAGCGCACGGCTTCGACATAAAGGTTGCTCTTCTGTACAAGGGCGGCGCCGCGGATGATGCGCGTCACGCTTGGGATGATAGCGATGGCGATCACAAGGACCACGTTGCGCATGGAGGGGCCGAGTGTGCGCACGATGATGAGCAACAGGATGAGCTGAGGGAAGGCGATTGCGGCATCCACGATGCGCTGCATGATCGTGTCTGTCCAGCCTCCCAGGTAGGCGGAGGCCGCGCCGAAGATGAGCCCGAGCCCGACTCCGAGCGCCACGGAAAAGAAACCCACCTGCACCGAGATGCGCGACCCGCTGATCACACGGCTGAAGATGTCGTTCCCAAACTTGTCGGTGCCGAACCAGAATTTCGCGGACGGGCCCTGGCCCGGGATCCCGGCGTATTCGTTGATCCCGTGCGGGGCAATGAGCGGCGCAAAAGCCGCGATCGCCACGAGCGAAATGATGATGATCGCCCCCACGGCGCCGAGCGGGTTCGCGCGGAACACGAGCAGCACGGCAAGGGCCCGGTTCGGACGCCGGCGAAGCTCGAACTGCGGCGCCGTTACGGGCAGACTAGTGGATTCAGCCATTGGCAGGCCTCGCGATCGGGCTCAAAGGACGGGTCACGAGTACCGGATCCGCGGGTCCAGGAACCCGTAGAGCAGGTCCACCGCCAGGTTCATGAGGACGGCAACAGTCGCGGTGAACATGACCAGGGATTGAACCACCGCGTAGTCCTTCTGGAGGATGGACGAGAAGATGTACTGGCCGAGGCCGCGCAGGTTGAAGATGCTTTCGATAATCACCGACCCGCCCAGCAGGCCGCTTGTCAACAGGCCAAGGACCGTGACGACGGGGATAAGCGAGTTCCGGAGCGCGTGCCGCATGACGACGAGCCGCTGGGTCAGGCCTTTCGCTCTCGCTGTCCTCACGTAGTCGGCTCGCAGCACTTCCAGCAGCTCGGATCGGACCAGGCGCATAATGCCCGCCATCGAGCTGAGCGCGAGCACGAACGAAGGTGGGCCGAACTGCTTCAGGTTCAACCACGGCTCGGTGAAGAGGCTGGTGGTCTTGTTCAACGGCGGCGCGTAGCCCCACTGTTGCGCGGGGATCATCAGCACCAGCGTCGCCACCCAGAACGCAGGAACCGATAGGCCGAAGACGGCGAACACGCGCACGAAGTAATCGGGTGGACGGTTGCGCGTGACCGCCGAGACGACTCCGAACGGTACGCCGAGGATGACGGTCCAGAAGAGCGTGAACATCATGAGTTCCACGGTTACGGGCAGGCGGCCTTTGAACTCACCTGAAACGTCGGTTTGCGTCAGCACCGAACGGCCGAGGTCCAACGTGACGAACCCCTTCATCCAGCGCAGGTACTGCACGTAGTACGGGTCATCCAGGTGGAGCTCTTTATGGACGGCGGCGACGGTTTCGGGGGTCGCGTTGATGCCTTGCTGAAGGAGCGCCGGATCGCCCGGGCCCACGCGCAGGAGCAAGAACACTGCAACGGAGATGAACCAGAGAATCAGCGCGGCCAGCGCCAGGCGCCGGATGATGTACTGCGTCATTCGCGTTCCCACGAGTGGCAGTGGGCGGGCTCTTGGCGCCCGCCCACTCTGTCGCAACGGTGAAGGTCAGGCTTTGTCGAGCCAGACTTCCTTCTCGAACTGGTAGCCCAGGGAGCTGAGCCCGGCCGGGTAGTTCTTCACGTAGCTCTTCACCACGACTTCGACGCGGACACCGAACACATTGATGAACGCCGGGTCCTTGGCAAGGATGTCCTTCTGGACCTGCTTGTAGGCGGCGACGCGCGCGGCTTCATCGGCCGTGCCCGCGGCCTTGTCGAGGGCGGCATCGATTTCCGGGTAGGCCCAGCCGTTGTCGTAGGCGTTGTTTCCGGTGATTCCGCCGGTGTGGTACCACTGCAGGGCGAAGTCCGGGTTCTGGTAGGCCTGGTTCAGCGAGTAGCTGGCCGCCAGCTTGCTCGTGAAGTAGCCGGCGACCCACGTGCCCGCGTCCTGCGGGTCCGGCTTCGCGGTTACGCCCACGGCCGCCAGGTGGCGGGTGAAGATGTTGACGTAGTCAATCATGTTGCTGCTGGTGGGGTGGGTGAACTTCAGCTCCGTGATCCCGGCGTCAGCGAAGAGCTTCTTCGCCGTCGTTGGGTCGTACGGCTGAGCTGCCGCGAGTTCGGCCGCGGTCAACGCTTCCTTGGTGAAGGCATAGGTCAACGGCCCGATCGGTTCGCCTACGCCGTGCCCGATGATGTCGATGTACTCCTTGCGGTTCATCGAGAGGTTCACAGCCCGGCGCACGCGCGGGTCGTCCCAGGGCTTCTGCTTGGTGTTCATCCAGAACGAGTTGTAGCCGACGCCGGGGTCCGAGTAGGTGACGATCGTCTTGTCGGCGCTCTTCAGTTCGGCGGTTTCGTCCTTGTTCTGGGGCCCGTAGACGTCGATCTGGTTGGAGGTGAACGCGGTGCGATAGGTCGCCTGGTCCGCGTACGCCTTGATCACCTTGGAATCGACGTACGGCTGGCCCTTGATGTAGTAGTTCGGGTTCCGGTCCATCTGTGCGAGCTGGCCTTCGGTCAGCGTCTTCAGCATGAACGGGCCCGCGCCAACGGCGTCCTTCTTGATGTCGGCGCTCGCCAGCCACTCTTTCGGCACGATCGCGCCGATGAGGTTGTTGCCGAGGTTCGCTTCGGTCCAGGCGTACGGCTTCTTCAGCGTGAGCACGAACGTCGTCTTGTCGGGGGCCGTGTACTTCTCGACCCAGCGGCCGAAGAAGGCGAAGCCGTTCGCCGCGGTCTTCGGGTCGGAGATGCGGTCGAACGATGCCTTCACGTCGTCGGCGTCCAGCGCGCGTTCCGGTACGCCGCGGGTGTTCGGCGCGATCTTCACGTCGTCGCGGAGCTTGAAGGTGTACGTAATGCTGTCGGCTTCCACTTTGTGGCTGCTGGCAACGTCGTAGATGATGCCCTTCGCGCCCGCGGCATCCGGGGTTACCTGGCGGCGGAGCAGGTAGTTGTAGACCACGGGCACGATGCCCGAGCCGCCGTAGACGGAGTTGTGCGGGTCCACCCCGGCGAACGGGCCCGTAAACGCGACGTTGTAGACGCCGCCCTTCTTGATCGTGACTGGCGCAGTGGTCGGCGCCGGCGTTGTCGTAGCGGCTGCCCCGCCGGTGCTGCCCCCGCTGTCGTCGTCTCCACCGCCACAACCGACGGTGGCGAGCGAAGCGGCGCCAACGCCTCCGACGATCGCGCCACCGACGAAGCGTCGGCGCGTCATACGACCAGTGGTCGCGCGCAGCCAGTAATTGTCTTCCCTACTCACGTTCATGTCCCCCTTGTATTTCGAACACCTGCCGGTGGTACGCGTGGGCACCCCGCATCGGATGCCTCTATCTCAGGTATTCGGCCAGACGGAGTATAGGCGAGGACATGGGCGAGTCAATAGTGCTACGCGCGCGTTGCGAAGTCCGGCAGATGGCCGGGCTGGGGTCATGGCCGGGGCCTGGCGGGTCCGAGCCTAGCGGCCGCGCAGCCGGGGGTCCAGCTCGTCTCGCAGGGCATCGCCGGCGAGGTTGAAGCCGAGCACCGTCAGTGCGATGGCACTCCCGGAGAGCACCGATTCCCAGGGGTGGAGGTCCAAAGCGACGCGGCCGCTGTTGACCATCTTGCCCCAGGTCGTCTTATCGGCCGGGCCGAGGCCCAGGAACGAGAGCGACGCTTCGGCGAGGATGTAGAGGCCGATGCTGATGGAGAAGATGACCAGGATCGAGGCCATGATGTTCGGGAGCACGTGCTTCAACATTACGCGCGCGTCCGTTGCGCCATAGGCGCGCGCCGCCTCCACGTAGGTCGAGGCTGAGACGGCGAGCACCGACGATCGGACGACCCGCACCGAGGTTGCGAAGCCCAGGAAACCGAGTGCGGCCACCGTTAGGGCAACGTTCGGCTGGTCCATGATCGAGACGATGAGCAACAACAGCACCAGCCCCGGGAACGCCTGGATCGCGTCCACGAAACGCTGGATCACCATGTCCGCCTTGCCAGAGAAGTAGCCGGAGATGAGGCCGACGATCGTCCCGGTGACGACCGCGATGAGCGAAGCGCCAATGCCGATGATGACCGCCAGTTGGGCGCCGACGACGATGCGCGCGTAGATGTCGCGGCCGAAGGTATCGGTGCCAAGCCAGTGCTTACTGGTCAGCGGCGCCTCCCACCGGTCGTTGGTAAACGGAGAACTCAGCTTTGGGTTCTGGGCGATATCCAGGGGGTTTGCCGTGGGATTGAACTCCGGGTTCGCGGTCTGGAATGCTCTGTTGTCGTCGTAGCGCTGAATTGCCGGCGAGAGGATTGCCACGGACATCACGAAAATGACGAGCACGACGCCCATGGCGCCGAGCTTGTTGCGCCGTGCGAGGCCACCCGACTTGCGCAGAACCCGTCCCACGGACATTCCTGGTCGCGCGGGGACGTAGCCGGCGGCAGGAAGGACAGCTTGCTCTTCAGACTGGGCCAAGGTGTTCCTCCGGCGTTTAGGTGTAGCGAATCCGCGGGTCGACCCACGCGTAGAGGATATCGACGGCGAGATTCATCGTGACGATGACGAATGCGATCAATAGCACGGCGCCCTGGAATGGCGGGAAATCGCGCAACAGGAGCCGGGCGTAGAGGAACTTGCCGATGCCATCGATGCCGAACATGTTTTCGAGGATGACCTGGCCGCTGACGATACCGGCGATGGTGAGGCCCATGACGGTGAGGACAGGGAGCATCGCGTTCTTCATCGCGTGGCGCATCCAAACGCTGCGATCGCGCAGCCCCTTCGCCCGAGCGGTACGGATGTAGTCCTGGCGCATAACCTCGAGCATTTGGGATCGGAGGATGCGCATGATCCCGGCGCCGCCCGAAATTCCACCCGCCAGGCCCGGGATCAGGTACAGCTTGAATGCGGCATTTGGGTCGGTCCAGAAGTGAGGTGACCCGATGATGTCGATAGTGAAGAGGTCGAACTTCAGCACCATGAGGGTAAGGAGGATGGCGACGAAGAAGACCGGCATGGCCACGCCGAGGATCGAGAACATCCTGAGGAAGTAATCGACCCAGGAGTTTTGCTTGACCGCGCTAATGACCCCCACGGGGATACTCACGCCAAACGCAATCAGGGCAATGAACCCGCCCAATTCCATTGTCGCGGGCAGACGTTCGCGCAATTCCGTCCAGGTGCCCCGGCGAGTTTCGTACGACTTTCCGAGGTCACCCTTCGCGAGGTCGCTGAGGAAGATGCCGTACTGCTGATACATCGGCTTGTCGAGTCCCAGTGCGTGGCGGGCTTCCTTGAGTGCGGCCGTCGTGTCCTTGAGCTCCAGGTTCGTCGCCACCTGGTTCTGGGCAAAGTCGCTCGGCAGCATGTGCGTTGCCACGAACACGAGCGAGGCCACGAACCAGAGCACGACGATGTTCAGCAGCAATCGGCGGATGATGTAGTTGGTCAATGGTTTCCCTCCGGGACGCGAAACGAGACCGTCCTTCCGTGGAAGGACGGTCTCGCCGTCTGCGAACCCCTAGACCGTTTGGGCTGGACGGCCCGTGGCGGAAGGATCCTTCAAGTT
>JBGOVF010000118.1:0-6853 GCA_041477975.1 Tepidiformaceae bacterium | reverse complement strand
CGATGCCTGCCGTGGCGTGGGGTTGCCGTCCGCCAGAATGTGGCGCAGCTCTACGGAGTTCACGATGTTGACTCCGGAGACAGTCGGGGGAGTCGGCCGCTGGTCGTCGGCGTTCGCCAGGCGGCGAGGCGTTGCGCCCCCTTCAGTTGCGCGGTTGTACACCACGTCGAAATTCAACGTCACCTGAACGTTCGAGATCGCAACAGTGCTGTCGATCAGGGCACACCACTCCACCCCGTCTCTGCGCAAAGAACTGACGGTCAGCGTCACCAGGACGGGATTGAGCACCCAGTCCTGGGGGCGGACATCGTCGACCGGGTCCGGTGCGGCGTTGGAATTCGTGTTGGTGAACGAGCCAGTCATGAACTCCGGGTCCCAACCCGAAGTGCACACTTCGGCCGGCGCGCCGATGAGGCCGTCGCCCTTCTTCACAAGCGTGACGGTGCGGATGTCGATGTCTGGCGTGAGTGCAATTACATGGGTGCCGGTCGAGTCCGTGTAATTCCACGAGATCGTCAGCTTCTTGTAGCCTGGCTCGGCATACGCCACCACGCAGTAAACGTCATCCGAGGAGTCGGCGGGCGTTGTGACGGTACCAAAGACGGAGACTGCCGGCCCGGCAGGCACGGGCGGCCCGACCTGGTCAACGTAGCCCGCCAACACCGCGGGGGCCAATCCTTCGGTGAGCAGGACCTGGTGGGTGGCCGGAGTGGCCGGAAGAATCGGGTCGTGCGCAACAAGTGTGAAGCCCAGGTCGCTCGACGGCACGCCCGCCGGCGTTACACCCGAGACGTTCACATCGAGGCAATAGCCGTTTCGCTTGGCCGCGTTCGCGGGGAGCGAGTGGGAGTTCGTGCCGGCCAGCACCGCCGGCGGCATGAACACAAGGCCCGGATTGGGCGATGTGTCGAACGCGGAAAGCGCATCCCACGTAGGGAGCGTCCCGGCAGCGGCATGCACGACCGGCGCCGCACGGAACGAGCCGGAAGAGATCAGGGCAACGGCGGCGAGCAGAAACACCAGGACCAGCAACCGCCGGTGGGACAACGCCATAACCGCCCCCGTGTGGGACCTGGTTGACGCACCCCGCCGGACGCCAGTGTCCGGAACATAACAATGACGTACGCGTTAACGCACGCCTCACCGGCGTCTCGACCCGCCAGCGGCTTGTGAGCTTGTGCAGTTATGGCCGATGGCGGCCTCTACGGTCAAGCTCAGCTTTGTAAAAACAACAACGGCTGAGTCTGAGAAAGAGTTAACCCGGGTGTGCCGGCCAGGACACACCCGGGTCGCCTCCTGACCAGGGGTAGGAGAGGTAAGCCTACCGTTTCGAGCGGCGCGCGGCGGCCACAGCGGGCCAGGCCAGCGCGGGAATCGTGAGCAGCGAAAGGGCCCCGAGCAGCATCGCCGCGGTCGCGAGCGAACGGCTCGTCTGCACGTCGGTTGGAGAATCTCCCGTTCGGGGCGGGAGCGGCGCATCGCCAGCCTGGCGCGCGCCGCGGACATCGTTGATCGGCGTTTCGCCAGGGAAGACGTCCGCGTCGCCGATAACGCCGGGGCCGAATCCACCGGGCGCGACCGTATCGACGGGGATGTTCACCTGCAGATCGCCAGGGAGAGCCGCGCACGGCCGGATTTCGAACGCCGCCTGCACCGTAGCGCCGGCCAGTTCAACCGTCGTGGAGGCCGAGACCGGCGCGATCACTTCGTAAAAGGCGGAGCCAATACAGGCCGTTGAGGTATCGCTGCCAAGTACCTGGCGCACCGTGTAGAACCCGTACGGCAGGGCTGCGGAGGTGAGATTCGCGACGGGCGCATCGCCGCTAGTCCCCCCCGACAGGCTCGCCACGACCTGGTTCGAGGTATTCAGCACTTCGAAGCGCCATGTCCGGGCGGCGGCATCAATCCCTGCGTCTAGCTTCACCCGAACCTGCACCTGGCCCATGGGCACGAACCGGGCCTCCGCCGTGGCCAGCGCCTGGCCGGAAAGAGAGACGGTCAGGAGAGCGGTGCCGGCTGTGTCGCGAGTGACGTGCACGGCGCCCTCGGCGCTGGTGGGACCGGTCGAGTTGACGGCGACCACTCCGGTGAGCGTGCCGCCCTGCACCTGGTAGTCGAAGCTCGGGAACGCGCTGAACGCCCCATCGAGGCGGACAACGAAGACGCCATCGCCACCGACCGGGAACGCGGAAGAAGAAGCCGAGGCGGACACCGTGTACGCCGCCGCGGCGGACGTTGGACCGCCGTTGACGACGAGAACAGCCGCCAGCAGTACGAGGAGGAGGACCAGGAACAGGAAACGAACGGTCGAGGTCATTTCGTCGTGCCGAACAGCGCCGGACCGCTGCTTCGTCCGGCAGCCCGGCCATCCTCCCAACCCAAATGGAAGGACCCGTGGCTTTGCGTGAGCGCGGTTGCCCGCGTCGTGCCTGGGCGAAAGAGGACGGCAACCCTTTCGTATCTATCTGTCCACCACTCGACCACTTCGGTGGATGCACAGTGAACATACCTCAGCCAGTCAAGACTCGCCATATGAGGCCCGTTAGAACCTGCGGGAAGAGATAGGGAGCCCTCTCGGAGCATAGTCGGCTCGCCCCTGAGCTACAGCCCGGCGGGTGCGTGGTACATTCGCCGCCCATGCCCACGCTGCGCGCCGACGAGAACCGCTACCTGTTCGCGGCCGAAGGGCGCGAGGCCGTGCTCGCTGCGCGCATTCCCGGCGCCCGGCCGAACGCGCTCCACCACGCACTCCAGCTTCCACGTCAGCCCGGCGTTATCCTCGCCCTGGACGACCTGTTCGGGCCCGAGGGCTGGGACTGCTCCGCCGAATTGAGCATCGAGCTGGCTGACGCGCGCGGCCGTGTCCACGCCGAGCCACAGCAGGCTGCCACGCTGGATCTGGTGAACGGCGAGTTTGCCATCGAATGCGCCTTCGCCGACAAGGAGCTGGTCAAGCTCGTGCCGGGCTACAGGTGGTCGGCGCCGAACCGGCGCTGGTTCACGCCCGCTACGCCCATGGCGCTCGATCTGCTCCGCCGCCGTTTCGGCGACTTGCTCGAAGTCTCGGAGGACGCGAGCACCTTCGCCGAGTTGCGGCGGGCCGACGAAGACGCGTCCCTCGCGCGGACGGGTGTGGCGCCACCGGCTCTCGCCGTCGCCAACCCGGCCGGAACTATCACTCCCGCTTCGCCGCACGCACCGGACGAACCCGCGCCCGAGCCTGCCTTCAACGACCAGGTTGCTCGCCTCACAACGGCAATGAAGTCGCTCGAAGGGACGATACGAGCGCTCACTGCGCGCCTGGACGGCGCGTTGCTTCCGGCGGCCGCACCCACCGCTTCGGCGTTCCCGCTGGCAGCTTCGTCCGGGGCCTCTGCGTCAGGCGTCCAGGGCGAATGGCGCGACCTCCTCGCCCGCGCGCCGATCGAACCTGCCGAAACGTTCGCGGCCGCCAGCCGCCTCCTCCAGACAGCCGCGCCGGAATCCGAGCGGCCGCTGCGGGAGGTCATGGGCATAGCGGCAGCGCTCAATGGCGACTACGCCAGCGCCCTTACGTACCTTCGCCGCGCGCTCGATCCCGGCCAGCCGGCTGTCGACCCGGACCTGCGGCGCGAGGCCGTGGCGGCGTACGTGCAGTCCGTCCTCGCGCTCGTCTCGGCGGAGTGCGGCCCCGAGCGGCCCATCGGCAGCGGCGTAGTGTTCGAAGAATTGCTGCTGGAAGAGCTGATCGCCGACCAGGGGTTTAAGGACAGCGTCCTCGCTTCCCGGCCCTCGCAAGACCGGCTCGACTACCTCGTCAACGACCCCGTCCTCCGCCACGTCGCCCACCGCCTCAGCGACTGCTGCCGCACGGCGCACCTGGTCGGCATTTCCAAAGGCGGCGCCTGGATGGCCGTCGAACGCATCATCGACGTCCTGCGCGACCCGGACCTCGGTGACGACGGCTTCGCTTTCGGGCTCATCGTCCTCGCCAACAACCTGCACCAGGCCGCCTCCCTCCTGGAGTGGGAATACCGGTGGCCAGACGAAGCCGGCAGCGAAGACCTTGCCTGGCTGGCGCCTGCCGCCGAACGGCGGCTCCTCGGCGTCGACGGCCGCCTGGCGACCTACGCCGCGGTCTCGTGTCTTGCCTGCATCGCCACCGGGCCGGCCGAGTGGGCGACCACCGCCCAGCGCCGCAGCCTCGTCCAACTCGTGCCGCCCAAGGCCACTATCCGTCGCTATGCAGAATTCCTCGCCGGCTTCCGCCTCGCCACGCAATCGCCGAAGACCGTGCTCACGCAATTCCAGGGCTACCTCCAGGTACTCGCCCAGTGCCCGCTCTCAATCACGGCGCCACACCTGGTCGAGGTCTTCATGCACGACAGCGGCGGCCCCGGCAGTATCTCCCGCGCCATCGCCGAATCCGTGGTTGTCGAGTCGATCGCCGCTCTCGGCGTGCACGAGCCCGAGGCCGAGGTCATGGACCTGCTCGACATGCTCGCCGAAAGCCCCCGCGCGGATAACCTCATGAACCGCCTGGCGCGCATGGTCGAAGACGGCGAGTTCCGCGGCGCGGAGTTATTCACGCGCGCACAGCGTAAGCAGCTCTACGCCCGCGCACTCGCCGTTTCGCGCAAAGCAGGACACGACGGGGACTCCGTCGAAGCGTTCGACCGCCTCGTGCGCGAACTTCGGGACGAAGGCGCCTCGGAAGAGGTGCGATCGCTCTGCCTCGGACTGCAGGCCGGGCCGAAGGCGCTCCGACTGGCCGCCGCGAGCGTCCTCCTCGGGCTGTTACTCGAGGCCGGCGAGCCGTTCGAAGAAGCCGCCGAAACCCTGCGCAAGGCTCACGGCGACGAGAGTCGCGAGACCCTGGCCGAACTTGCCGGGCTTGCGCTCCTGTTCCCGAACCTCAGCGACTACCTCGCGTCGCACGCCGTCGAGGAATCGGCGAAGCCCGACGCAGACTTCAGCGGCAAGCGCATTGTCATCGTCGGCGGCCACCAATGGCTCCAGAAGCACGCGATGCCCGTCATGGAGGAGCGCTGGAAGCTCACTGTGACCTGGGTGGAACCCGACGCCGCCAAAAACGGCGACCGCGCGCTTGACCTCGCCGCTGGCACCGCTGACCTGATCGTCGTCAACACCGCCTGCATCGGCCACGCGGCCAGCGGCCGCGTCCGCCAGGAAGCGAAGAAGTGGGGCGAGGATTCGAAGCCGTTCCTTCTCCAGAACGGGCGCGGCGTGGGGTCGCTGCTGAGCTTCGTGAAAACGGCGCTCGAGAGCGAGGAGACCGCGCCGGAGCCGAAGCGTCCTTCAAAGCTCGCCGACAAGCGCCGGCTCGTGCGCTAACGGGCCCCGCGGGCATCGATTCCATTCGTCCCATGCCTTGTACCCGGCAATAGCCTCTCTGGTACCCTTACCGCGCGGCGTCCGCTGCCGGACGCACCCTCGGAGCCTCTGATTATGTCTGAACCCCGAACCACCTCCCAGAAGATCTGGGCCAACCACGTTGTCCGCAGCGAAGCGGGCAAGCCGGACCTGATCTACATCGACCTCCACCTGGTCCACGAGGTCACATCGCCGCAGGCGTTCGAAAGCCTCCGGCTCTCGAATCGCAAGGTGCGCCGGCCCGAACTGACCCTTGCAACGGTCGACCACAACGTCCCCACTATCGACCGCGATAAGCCCTGGACCGACCCGCTCTCCGTCCAGCAGGTGGAAGTGCTCCGCAAGAATTGCGAGGAGTTCGGCGTGCCGCTCTTCGGCGTCGGCGACGTGCGCCAGGGCATCGTCCACGTCATCGGGCCGGAACAGGGGCTCACCCAGCCGGGCATGACGATCGTCTGCGGCGACAGCCACACCGCCACCCACGGCGCTTTCGGCGCACTCGCCTTCGGCATCGGCACCTCCGAAGTGGAACACGTCCTCGCCACGCAAACCCTCCCCCAGATGAAGCCAAAGACGATGTCCGTCGAGGTAACCGGCGAACTCCACCCGTGGGTCACGGCGAAAGATGTGATCCTGGCAGTCATCCGCGAAATCGGCGTCTCGGGGGGTGTCGGTCATGTCATTGAATACCGCGGCGATGTCATCCGCGCCCTTTCGATGGAAGGCCGCATGACCATCTGCAACATGTCCATCGAAGGCGGCGCGCGCGCGGGCCTCGTCGCGCCCGACGACACCACCTTCGCCTACATGGAGGGCCGTCCCTTCGTCCCGAAGGGCGCCGAGTGGGAGAAGGCCGTCGATGGCTGGCGCGCTCTCGGCACCGATGAGGGCGCCATGTTCGACGCGAACGTCATGTTCAAGGGCGAAGAGATCGAGCCCTGCGTGACCTGGGGCACAACGCCCGCGCAAAGCGTGAATGTCACGGGCCGCGTGCCATCGCCTGAAGATGCCGCAAACGCGGGCGCCCGCGAATTGGCTGAGCGTTCCCTCACCTACATGGACCTCAAGCCCGGCACCGCCATCCAGGACATCCCGATCGACAAGGTCTTCCTGGGCTCCTGCACCAACTCCCGCATCGAAGACCTGCGCGCTGCGGCCGATGTCGTCCGCGGCCGCAAGGTCGCCGGCACCGTCAAGGCGATCGTCGTGCCCGGGTCCGGGCTGGTGAAAGCCCACGCCGAGCAGGAGGGCCTCGACAAGATCTTCAAGGACGCCGGGTTCGAATGGCGCGAAGCCGGCTGCTCCATGTGCCTGGGCATGAACCCGGACCAGCTCAAGCCGCGCGAGCGCTGCGCCTCGACCAGCAATCGCAACTTCGAGGGCCGCCAGGGCCGCTTCGGTCGCACCCACCTCGTCTCGCCTGCCATGGCGGCGGCGGCGGCGATCGCGGGGCATTTTGTGGATGTGCGGAAATTTGGGT
>JBGOVF010000527.1:0-2585 GCA_041477975.1 Tepidiformaceae bacterium | reverse complement strand
GCCGCGGCGCGTACTGCTTGTTCGCCGATGAGGCCGTCGCCCTTCTGCGAGGGCAAGGATTCGACGCGTATCGACTCGACGGTGGCTGGCCGGAGTGGATCGCAGCCGGCCACGGGGCAGTGCACGCCCCTTAACATCAGTGTCCTCGCTCTCCGTCCGGCAGTGGCCAGCCCAGCCATTCGCAGAGTCCCCGGCCCATGACCCACTCCTTCGACTCAGCGTCCAGCCAGGGCAGTTCCTCGGTGAAGAGCGCGATCGCTTCGCGCCAGCTGCAGGGCAGGCGCGTCCAATCCGTCCCCCAGAAGGTGCGCCGCGGGCCGAACGCATCGAAGACCTGGCGGATGTAGCCATGCAGGCTCGGGAACGGGTAGGTCTCGGTGGTGTAACAGGGGAGGGCCGAAGCCTTGACGGCGACGTTCGGCAAGCGAGCGAGGCGCAAGACCTCGCCGAGGCCGGCGAACGCCGCTTCGCCCGGTTCGCCCCAGAGCGCCAAGTGGTCGATGACCAGGCGGAGGCCGGGGTAGCGCTCGGCCACGGCTTCGATCGCAGGCACCGAACCGGGCACGAATACCATCAGCGGCAGGCCTGCTGCTTCGGCGGCGCTCCAGAGCCAATCCGTCGTGCCGTCCGTCAGCCAGGCGCGCTGGTGGCGGGCGTGGAAGGTGAAGCGCAGGCCGAGCATGCCCGGCTGTTCGCGCCACGTGGCCAACACGCCCGGGTTCGCCTCCTCCAGCGGCAGCCGGCCCATGACCCCGAAACGGTCCGGGTGCAGGCGCGCCGCTTCGAGGGCAAGGTCATTGCGGTCGCCCTCCCACGACGGCGGGACGAGCACCACGCGGTCGACGCCTGCCTCATTCATGCCGGCGAGGATCATGTCCTTCGTGACCGGGTAGGGCTTCTGGGCCTGGGCGGCGCGCCCGGGCGGCCACGGACGCGCGGGGGTATCCGCGCCCCAGATGTGGACCTGGGCATCGGCGATGAGCATGGGCAAATAGTAGCGAGTTCCGAGGCCCGAGCGAGCCGGGCTGCCGTCGGAGCGAAACGTTTTCGAAGCTACGGCGGGCGGACCTCCCGCAAGCGCCGTGGGCAGGGTTATACGGTGCGCTGGATCAATGTCGCCAGGTCGGCCGCACCGTACGGCTTCGCGATGAGCCGCAGGCCGTAGCGCTCCGTGAGCTCAACCACTCCGGCGTCCGTCGTCGCACCCGTGGTGATGACCATCCGGGCCACGAGCTGCGGCGCCACCCGCAGAAAGCCCTCGATGACGTCGTTCGCCGTCTCGTTCGCCAGGCGGTAGTCGCAGAGGACGACGTCGAAGTCGCCTGCTTCGGCCAGGGCGATTGCGGCCGCGCTCGTTTCCGCCGTTTCGCATTCGTGGCCCATGCTCGTCAACAGCCGCCGGCACACCTTGCGCAGGCTTGGCTCGTCATCGACAACGAGCACGCGGACCGAATCGCCGGGCGCCCCTTCGGGAGGTTCGGAAACGGACGACCCTTCGGGAGCGCGAGCCGGCAACGTTACTGTGAAGCGGCTACCGCCGCCGATGGCCGACTCCACGCGCAGATCGCCCTGGTGCGCCCTGACAATCGAATACGACAGGCTCAGCCCGAGCCCCGTGCCCTGGCCCTGCTTGGTTGTGAAGAAAGGTTCGAACGCGCGGTCGCGCGTCGCTGC
This sequence comes from Tepidiformaceae bacterium, assembly GCA_041477975.1. GTDB lineage: Bacteria > Chloroflexota > Dehalococcoidia > Tepidiformales > Tepidiformaceae > JBGOVF01. The sequence goes on along the minus strand of JBGOVF010000527.1, from coordinate 911 downwards.
ATCCATTCCCACGCCGGTATCCGCCACCACGAGCGTCGTCGTCGTGCCGTCGGATTCGGCGCTGATCCGGATCTCCTTTTGGGGCTGGTCCGTCAGCGCCTGCTCGGCGTTGGTAACCAGGTTGAGCAAGACCTGGGTCAACTGGTGCTCGTTCCCCCACGCGAAACATTCACCCGTCACCGTGCTCTCGAACGTAATCCCCGCGCGCAGGCAACCGGCGCGGCGCAATCGCCCGATGTGGTCTACCACCCCGGTCAGCGAGACGAGGGCGCGCTCCGTGGCCCCGGGCTGGGCAATGAACAACAGGTCGCGCACGATGTCCCGCGCCCGCAGCGCCTCCTTCTGAATGATGCCCAGATCTTCGGCGGCCGGGCCGCCCGCATCGTTCATCGCCAGGATCTCGGTGAAGCCGAGGATGGCGGTCAGGGGGTTATTGAGCTCGTGGGCCACCCCGCCAACCAGTTCGCCGAGCGCGGCGAGGCGCGAGGCGCGTTCGATCTGTTCGCGGTGGAGGAGCTGCTCGCCTTCGTGCCGGACATCGGCCGTCACGTCGGTGGCCACCACGAGGAGGCGCATGCTTGGGTCGTCGAGAGGCACGAACTCGTAGTCGAGCCAGACCTCTGCGCCATCGATTTGCAGTGCACCGCGGCCGCGGCTGCCGATACCTTCGGTCATCGCCCGCATATAGGCGGTGCGGATGTCGCCTGGGAGCAGGCGCGCGACGTCATCCATCGAGCGGGCGACATCGCCGGGGTCAAAGGCTCGCACGATCCGGCGGCCAAATTCGTTCGCGAACACCGGGTTGCTGTTCGCATCGACCAAAACGATGCCCTCGGAGAGCGAGTTGAACATCAGACTGTAGAGCGCTTCTTGCCGGGCGATCGCGGCGATAGCGCGGGCCGTTTCCATCG
>JBGOVF010000472.1:0-2899 GCA_041477975.1 Tepidiformaceae bacterium | reverse complement strand
CGCCCCATTCACGACGGAGCAACTGTACGAGCACATGCACTGGTACTGGGCGCCCATCCTCGGCGACGAAGTCACGTTCACTCCCGAGTTGGCCGGCGAGATGGTGCGCAGAAACACCCAGACCGGCGGGCTGGGTGGCCAGATCAACCGCTGGTGCAACGTGCCTGAGGGAATGGTCTTCCTGACCCGCATCAACTTCGGGTTGGCGGGGCTCTTCGCCAACCTGCGCGCCTCGGGACCCTGGGCAGCGATCGTGGCCGAGTATGTGGACGGCGCTCCTCCGTCGACCGCACTCGGCCGGCTTTCGGCGGCGACGACGAGGGGCGGATCGCCCGTCTGAACACCCGGTTGCCAGCGGGCGTAGTCGGCAACCCGCGTCCACCGCGTGGCAACCGGGACACGTAGCGGCCGGCAGGGTGGCGGCGCGCCTGCGAAGCTGGGGAAGTGCACGCGGCAGCCCATTCGAGGCTCACGCGTGCTCCGCCATGCGTGCGTTGGCTACGGAGACTCAACTTTCGCGGTTGCCGGGGAGTGTCGAACTTCTAAAGAAGAACGGAGGCCCACAAGGGTTATGCGAGTCGAACCGGCTCCGTCTCAACTGGCGGCCGCTGAGCGCGAGCACGCGCACACAGAACGGATGGTCCTCGCCCTCCAGGTGGCGGTGGCCTTCAGCTTTGTGGTGGGTTGCTACGTGGGCCTCTGGGATGTCACCGGCGTCGCACGGACCGTCGCCTCGTCCTGGATCGTCGGCTATCACCTCGTGCTGGTCGCCTACTCGCTGCGCTACCGCATGCGCGGACGGACGATTCGCTGGGCCGAACCGCTCGTCGCTGTCCTTAACCTTTCGTGCGCAACGGTGGCGTTCATAGCGCTCGGAGACCCGACATCCCCGTTCTGGACCGTGTACCTCTACGCGCTCGTCGGCTACGCACGCCGCTACCAGGGCCGGGCGTATGTCTACATCGCCGGATGCACGGTGTTCAACCTGGCGGGCGGCTACATGGCCGTGGGCGCGGCGTTTGATGGTCGGTTCGCAGCCCTCATGGTCATGACAATCGCGATGGCGGCGCTGGCGCACACGGTTGGGGCGGCCTGGCGGCAGGCCGAACAGCGCGCCCGAATGCTGGCCGAGATCGACCCCCTGACGGGCATCGCCAACCGCCGGACGTTTTTCACAACGTTGACCGACCTTTCAGCCGAACCGGAGACGGAATATGCCGTCCTCATGCTGGATCTCGACGACTTCAAGCAGCTCAACGACGAGTTCGGCCACCAGCACGGCGATGACGTACTCGTGGCCGCGGCGCGGCTACTCAGCCGTAACGTCCGCGGCCACGACACGGTTGCGCGCTACGGTGGTGAGGAGTTCATCGTCGCGATGCCTGGCGTGGATCTCGAAGACGCGGTGGCTGTCGCTCAGCGCGTGCGGGCCGCAATCCAGGACTCAACGCCCACCACGGTCAGCATCGGCTGTGCCGCGCGCCATCGGGGGGAGAGCGCCGACGAGGTGGTGCGCCGCGCCGATGACCAGCTCCTTTCTGCGAAGCGCACCGGCAAGAACGCCGTCCGCTTCGCGCCCCCACTGCGTAAGAGCGCCTAGCGCAGCCGCCTCGTGAGAGCAACCGCCGAGAGATCAGGCGGAGTCGTGAACGCCGCCCGAATGGCGGCTTCGTGGAGCGCGTCGTGTTCAGCCCAGTGGCCCAGGTAGTCTCTCAGGGACCAGCTCAACTGGCGGCCCCACGAGTCAACGGCGCCGGCGACCATGACGCGCATTTCCAGTGCAGCGGGACGCAATGGCTCGAGCGCAGGCGCGACCAGGAGCCTCGCCGCGGCCAGGGCTTCGCGCAGCTGGTGCGGCGTTCCGTCGGCGAGCGCGGCCATCGCCGAAGCGCGGGCGGATTCGAGTTCGAGCGGGCGGGTGGCGTCGAACAGCCACGCTTCCCGTGCGCCTGCCACCGCGCCGCGTGCGAGCTCCGCCACCGGACCATCCATCGCCGCGAGGTGGGCAGCGTGCGCGCGGGCACTCCAGGCATCGCCCGATGCAACGCGGAGCCAGAACGCCTCGGGCGCCGCGTCCAGCAGCCCCAGGATGGCGTGGCGCCGTGTCTGCGCACGCTCCAGCAGCACGCGTACTTCGGGAAGCATCAGGCGAGCACCCCGAGCCGATAGTCGATCGCCTCGCGCGCTTCCGGGTACACCTCGCCGAACCCCCGGAGGAGCCCGAAGCAGCCACCGATCATCATATCGCCGAACGGAGCGGCGAAGCAGGCATGCAGGCCGGTTTCGCGGACTTTCGCACGCTGCGGGCCCGTGACGGCGACCATCTCCGGCAGGCCGCCGCGTACCAGCGAGCGATCGGCGTGGTAGGCGCCGTGGCCTTTCGTCGTGAACACCTCCTCGTGGCGAAGTTCGCCAGTCGCCAACCGGCTCACGAAAGACTCGATCTGATCGGCCGAGACTTCGCCGGTGTGATGCTCGAAGAGGCTCGCGACCTGGCGGCCCCGGAGATGAAAGCCGAGGAGGTGCATGTTCCCCAGGTTGAGCACGAGGCGTTCGTTGCAGGCGGCCACGCGCTCATCGTGGAGCGCACCGAGGGCGGCCGCCGCGCCGGTATCCATGAACGCTATCGGACCTTCGCCCGCCGCCGAGGCGACCATCGCTTTCGCCCTTGTGAGATAGTCCGGGAGGGCGCCTGCCGCACTGGCAAAGGCGAGCAAGTCGTTTCGTCGCTCGACGGTGCGGCGGAGGTGTTCGAAGCGGAAGAGTCGGTCAGACGTATCGGGCGGCGCGGCGCCGTGGTCGAGGCAGCCGAGCGCCAGTCCATCGAAGTCCGTCGTGACTTCGAACGCGGCGAGGGCCGTGCGAATAGCACCGAGATCGAGATCTCGCAGGACGACGG
>JBGOVF010000367.1:0-3488 GCA_041477975.1 Tepidiformaceae bacterium | reverse complement strand
TTCGAGCCGCGGGTCTGCTTCGAAATCGACGAGGCGGGCGAGGTCTTTGCCTACGGCCGCTTCGAATGCGACTCCTCCGTGGCCTACCGGAGCGTGGTCGCGTTCGGGCGTATCGCCGTGGTTGAGGAGGCAGAGGCCAAACAGCGCTTCTGCGAGGCGCTGATGTCGAAATACGCGCCAGAAAACGACGAGAGGCCGGCGGGCTTCTTCCCCCGGTTGGACCAGATCACCGTTTACGCAATCGCCATCGAACGGCTGACCGGCAAGGAGACACCGCTCCCGGCTATGGAACAACGCTGGCCGGCAGTCGATCTGACGAAGACGCCGAACGCCGTCGCGCCGAACCGCTGACCGCAACGCCCACCGGGGCGCGAACGCTCGCTGCTGTAGAATCGCGTCATGCCGAACCCTCTCGATCGCGCTGCCATCCTCGAGGAGTCGTCGGCGCTCGCCGCGACGCAGTCCGGCGGCACCCTGGCGACGATGCACGCCGAGGACGGCACCCCGTACGTAACGTTCGTTCTGTTTCACCTGCGCCCCACCGGTGAGGTGCTCTTCGGCAGCGGCGCCAGCCCGCAGCACGTGCGCAACATGACCGCGACGCCGGAAGTCTCGTTCCTGATCGACAACCGGGAAGTGGTAAAGAACGACTGGACGGCGTTCAACCGGCTGGTCGTGGAAGGGCATTCGGAGGAGATCGACCCTGGCGACACGCGTTATGCAGGCTGGCTCGCCGAGCTAACCGCGAAGAGCCGGATGGCCGGCTACTTCACCGAACACGGGAAGCTCTACCGCATCATGCCCCGGCGGCTGATCCTCATGAAGGGCTTCCAGCCGGACCGCTACGTCGTAGACTTCGAGGGCGAAGAATAGCGATCGGACCCTGCACGCTTTCGAGGCGGCCTTCGGGCTAAGGCGTCGCCCGGGATGCCGGCCGCGGCTTTTGCCTGGCCACGGTCTGCGCCGCGAGCCACGCCTCCGCGATGAGCTTGCCCTCAAGCTCGCCCTGCACGCGCTGGCCCACGACGCCCGTATGGAAGCCGTCGGGGGCGAGGTGCGCTGGGTCAAAGTCGAGGCGCGTCGACGTATAGGCAATCCGCAGCGACCGCCCCAATTCAGTCAGCCGTTGGTCCAGTTCCATGTTCCGTCTCGCGGCCCGCGCGCGGCCCGCTGCCGTGCCCGAAGCATCCCGCGCAAACCCGGGGCCACACAACGCGGGAATCACCGATTCGTGCGCCACTACTCGCCGAAACGTAGCCCCCACGATCTCGGCCGCTTCGTCAGGCCGGAAGTAGACGTCGCCGCCTATCGTTCGTAGTGCCAGCCTTCGGGCGGCCCGAAACAGCGGGCTCCGGATCATCGCGTCGCTCCCGCCCAGCTTGAACCCCAGGCGCGCCAACGGCCGGCCCCGGCGTCCCAGCCGGCGTTCGAGCCGGAGCGGCACCGATTCATAAGCGCACCAGACCATCGAGGTGCGCATGAACACCACATCGGGTTGATAACGCGCGATCCAACGGTCGACGATGTCCGGGAGGCCCGGCTCAGGCCAAAACAGCTTCAGGACGGTCTCGATCGGTTCGCCCGTCAGCTCGGTGAACACGTCCTCGGCCACGCGGGTCGCACGCTGCGGCTCGGGCACGCCTTCGAACGTATCGCTGCTATTGGTAAGGCGGAGGAGACGCACGTCCCGAAGGATAGACAGCCGCGACGACTCGTGCGAAGGGCGGCGCGTTTCCGGCCGGGCCCCTACGGCGCCGCCAGCGCGAAGACCACCGGGCCGCCCGGGCTGTCGCCCACCGTGTGCCCGGTCGGGTAGAGCACGCCGGCGTAGACGACCGCGATGGACGCACCCACGCGGTTGGCGCACTCCGATCCCGCCGCTCCGTAATCCACGCGGTAGCCGCCGGCCGCGGTGGAGGCGCGGGTCGGACCAACCACCCCGTCGAACGCCAGGCTAACCACGCTTCCCGCGGGGGCGTCGCTCCCGCCGATGGTGAAGACGCCGATGACGCTATTCGGTGGCTGCGTCCCGGCGCTGATGTTCGGGCAGTACGGCCCGCCTGCAGCGATCGGCGGCTGCGTGGGTGTCGGCGGGACAGGGGTCGGGGCGGCTGCGCCGCCGCCGCCAGAGCCGCCCTGCTGCGGTCGCGTGGTTGGGGAAGGCGTCGGCGTCTCTGTCGGCGAAGGCGAAGGGCTGGGAGTCGGCGAGGGCGTGAATGTTGGCGTGTTCGTGACGTTGCGTGTGGCCGTAGCCGTGGACGTTGCGCCGTTGCTCGTCGCAAGCGTGTTCGAGCCATCGTCGGTCAGGAGCCAGAGGCCGAGCACCGCAAACAGCACGCCGAGAATGCCAAGTCCGGCCCAGCCCGCCGCCTGCCGAGCCGGAGTTGAGAAGAACGCATGGAAGCGCGCAAGCACGTGGCCGCCCCGAGTTGTGATGGGCTCAGCGTATACGAGCGCCAACTTGTGAGCCGCGCCGAACGAAAGACACCATTTCCGTTACGCCGCCGCGAGGCTCGGAATGGCACTTTCCGGCATCGCGACAGCTGCGTTCGAGAGACCTGGAATCGCCGGGTCTCTCCTCACCCCAGCAGCCGCGTCACTTCCCCCACAACGTGCCAGTACCGGGTCGTCGCCGGCACCTTCAGCTTCTTCTCGATGAAGCCATTGAGGTCGCCCCGGTCGAGCTGCCCGGCCGGAAACGCCGAGCAAACCTCGAACGCACGGGCCCTCGCGTTCGGAAAGGCGTCCGTCAGCGCGACCGCGTTGCTCGCGTGCAGCGGCATCCGCAACAGCGCCACGAACCGGGTGAAGTCCGGGGCGGGGAAGGCGGCCAACGGGTCAGCCTCGATCAGCGCGGAGAGCTGCTCGCGAGACCGGACGATTGCGGCGGCGTTCCGGAGCCCGGCTTCGACAAAGGCGCCTTCCAGCCGCAGCGCGACGTCGTCCGCCGGCTCAGCCGATTCGAACAGCACGTTCCCCGTCTGAAGGTACGTCGACACCTCGCCGAGCCCCGCGACGGTGCACAGCCGCCGAAGCTCCTCCATGCGGATGCGATTGTGGCTGCCGACGTTGATCGCGCGGATGAAGGCGCAGTACCGCATCCGCCAACGGTAGCCCTCCGCCCAATCCGCTGCCACCGACTTTGTGACCAGCATTTCGCTCCCCGTTTATCGCTGTTCTCCAAGCACCTGAGCCAGCGGCTCGTACCATTGCGGGAATGCCCACCATCGCCAGCAACGGCATCGAACTCTGGTACGAAACCTTCGGTGACTCCTCGCGCCCGCCCGTCCTCCTCATCATGGGCCAGGGCGCCCAGGCCACCGGCTGGCCCGAGCCGTTCTGCCGCCACCTCGCCGCCGCCGGCCGCTTCGTCATCCGCTACGACAACCGCGATGCCGGCTACTCCACCTGGTTCCGCGACGACGAGCCGTACTCCCTCGAAGACATGGCCGCGGACGCCCTCGGTCTGCTCGACGCCCTCGGCGTCG
>JBGOVF010000308.1:0-3854 GCA_041477975.1 Tepidiformaceae bacterium | reverse complement strand
TCGCGCTCCAGGCCCACCGTGTCTAAGCCCAATGCGGCGATGGCGCGCAGGTCGCCGCCCAGCCCACACGTCAGGTCGGCGACGGGCAGACCCAGGCGCGCCAGGCGCGTCGCCCGACGAGAGGCCACTACCGGGTGCGTCATCATCTCCAGCCCGGGCGCCGTATAGAGCATGCCCAGGTCGTTCCCGAAGCGGGTTGCCGCCTTCGCTCGGAGGGTCAGCTGCTCGGCCAGCGCCGACGCCTCGGCCGGCGCGAACCGCGCCCGAAGCCGATCCGCCAGCTTGTGCGGCGCCAGACCCGAGAGGCCAGCCGGCAACCCCGCGAGCGCCGCCCCTCCCGCGTCGCTCACCAGCCACCGGGCCCGTCCCATCTCCACCGGCCGAGTGTGTCGCGCCACGGCGCTCGGGGCCAATGGCAAACGGCTAAGAGCCAGCGCACGCTATGCTCGCCGGGTGGCAAGCATCATCTGCCTCGACTTCGACGACACCATCGTGCTCGACAACACGGCCCGCCAGGTGTTCGAGTGCTTCGCCGCGCCCGAATGGCGAGAGGCCGAGGCACGCTACCGCGCGGGGGAGATGTCCGTCGAGCAGTTCAACGCCGCCGCCCTCGATCTCGTCACCGCCGGAGATGACGAACTGCGGTCCTTCAGCGCTGGCGCCGCGCGGCTGCGGGAAGGATTCCTCGCCCTCACCGACTGGGCGCACTGGCACGGGTGGCTCGCCATCGTGGTCAGCAACGGCTTCGACTTCTACGTCGATGCCGTGCTCGACGGACTCGGCCTGGACCGCGTGGCCCGCCACAGCGGCCGCGCGCGCTTCGACTACCGCTGGCGCGTCACCTATCTGAGCCCGCGCGGCATCGAACTGCAGGACGGGTTCAAGCTTGCTTACGCGGGCGCCTTCCGTGGCGCCGGCGACTTCGTGGTGTATGTGGGCGACGGCGCGAGCGACGTGGAGGCCGCGCGCCTGGCACAGGTGGTTTTCGCACGGAGCACGCTCTGGGAGCAGTTGAAGGACGAGCACCCGCGCATCTACCCTTTCGAGACCTTCAACGACGTTACCGCCGTGCTGGACCGGGAGGCCGAAGCGTGGCTCGCATCCTTCTCCTCTACGACAGCCGGGGCGGACTGACCGAACAGCTCGCCGATTCAGTGGCCGACGGCATCGAAGCCGGGGGCGGCGTATGCGTGCGACGCCGCGTGGACGATGCCGTGGCGCAGGACATGCTCGATGCGGATGGCATGATCGTCGGCTCGCCCAATTGGAGCGGAGTGACCGGCAAGCTCAAGGAGTGGTTCGACTACTCCGGCGACCTCTGGGAGAGCGGTGAACTAACCGGCAAGGTGGGCGCGGCGTTCACAGCGGGCTACTCGCGATCGGGGGGCAACGAAGCGACCTTGCTCCAGGTGCTCCACCTGCTCTTCGCGCACGGCATGGTCGTCGTCGGCCTGCCCTGGACCGACACCATGCGCCGTTCGGGCTCGTACTACGGGGCCACGGCTCACGGGAGTGTGACCGACGAGGACCGGGCCCAGGCGCGGGCGCTTGGGCAGCGGGTGGCCGAACTGGCCCGACGGCTGGCGGGCTGAGGCTTCGGGGGTCAGGTTTCAGGCGTCAGGAGACGCTCGTATCCCTCGCAGCGGAGGACCGGGAGCGGCGGGTACTTGTGAAAGCGGGCGTCCGTTTTCGGAAGCTCGCACATGACGAAGGCACTGCCCCTGGCGGTCCGTACGAGGCGGGCGTTGGCGCAGGTCGCGCACAGCCCGGCCGCGGAGGACGGTCGCTCCGCGGTCACGTCATCCCAACGGGAGGCCGGCCAACGGCCACCGCCTTAGGCCGGGACAGGGGCCAGGTTCTCCAGGCCCTTCGGCACGCGCGGCACTTCGATCTTCTGGACGTCGGCGATGACCTGCTTCGCGCGCTCCGTCTCGGCGGGCGTGCGGGTGGGTAGCGCGAGACCGATGCGTGCTGCGTATTCGCGGTGTTCGCGGACGAACTCCGGCAGCTTCTCGTAGGTCGAGGTCTGGGCGAAGGTGCGGAGGACGTCCTCGGGGATGACTTTCTGCATTTCGCCCCATTTGCCTTCGAGCGACATCGAGTGGAGCTGCATGCCGAGGTCCTTGAGCCCGTGGACTTCGAAGACTTCGTGGTAGCTGCGGGTGGAGCCGTAGAACGAGATCGGCTGGCGGAGACGCTCGAGGCCCTGTTCGATCTCCGACTCGGTCTCGGCGAAGACGGTGAAGCCGCCGCCGGAGATCTCGACATCCTGCCATGTGCGGTTGCCACGCTTGAGGCCGATGGCAACGTTCGGGAGCACCACATCGCGCATGTACTTGTCGGTCATGAAGCCGTGGGGCATGACCACATCCGCGACTTCGCCGGCGACGCGGGCCATGGCGTCGCCCACGAGCGCCAGGCCAACCTTCGGGCGCGGAAAGCCGCTGGGGCCGGGGTTGAAGTTCGGCGTCATGAGCGTGAAGTGGTAGTACTTGCCGACGTAGTCCGGCTTCTGGCCCGTTTCGAATGACTGCCAGACCGCGTGCAGCATGCGGATGTACTCCTTCATGCGGGTGGCGGGCGCGCCGGGCCATTCGGTGCTGAAGCGGTTGATGTTGTGGCCCTTCACCTGGCTGCCGAGCCCGAGTGTGAAGCGGCCCTTGCTCATGTGCTGGATGTCCCAGGCCTCCATCGCGAGGACGGTAGGGCTGCGGGGGAAGGCGATGGTGACGCTCGTCTGAATCTCGAGCTTCGTCGTATTCGCCGCGGCAATGGTGGCGGCGAGGATCGAATCGTGGCCGGTCTCGGGCGTGGAGGCGAAGCTGTAGCCTAGCTCCTCCGCCCGCTGCGCCTGTTCGGCAACTGCTGTCAGCCAGCCTCCGCCAAAGCCGGAACCTGCCTTCACCATGGGGTCCTCCTGGGCCTCGCGGTAGCTGCGAGGCATGCCGGGGAAGTGTAGGCGGGCCGTTGGCGATTGGCCATTGGGCGGCGCGTCGAGCGATTTTGGATTGGGGATTTTGGATTGGGGGCAGCCCCGCGGCGGGCGGTCAGGTGGGGGAGTCTGTGACAGGTTCGTGGGCGAGCGCCGCCTGGACGGCGGCTTCGAGGACAGCGGTGCCGGGGTTCATGGGGACGTAGACAGCTGCGCCGGCGGCGAGGTAGACGTCGCGGGCACGATCGCTAGGCAGGGCGGCGAGGATGACGAGCTTGCGGCCCTTGATCGCGTAGTAGCGGCATTCGTGAGGCGAACAGTCGGTCATCGTGGTGAAGACCACGTCACCCGGGCCGGCCTCCTCCAGCGGGACGAGATGGGTGGCGGGGCGGGCCTTCGCCCAGGTTTCCAGCGAACTGCGGAGCTCGCCGAAAGCGGTATCAACCGAGATGTTCATGAATGGTGGAGCATCGACCAACCGCCGGTCTGGGAGTGCGGCCGATCGGCCCCAAGAGCGGGGCCGAATGGCCCCTGCCGAACTTCGCGCGGTCATGCAACGGGCCCCAGCACGGCAGCGACCACCATCGCCTTTGGGAAGAGCCGCGTCGGCGCGTGGGCGCATCGCCCAGGGTGGCGCCGGCCTGTACCAGCACCAGTTTGTAGGCGCCAGCGCAGCGGGGAGACGCGATCTACCGCCCGACCACTTTCGCCCGCAAACAACACTCCCTGAATCATGTCGGGTCGTTCCACTGATTCAGTAGACGACAGGTTTGCGCAGAATAGGGCGTCCGAACGTCGCGGATGTGGGGGCCATTTGGCCGGGACAGGCGCTTAGGGGTTAGGCGTGAGGCGTTAGGCGCGAGGGCGGATTCGTGGGGCGCTGCGAAGAATCGGAGATCGGAAATCGTGAATCGAGAATCCC
>JBGOVF010000471.1:0-2900 GCA_041477975.1 Tepidiformaceae bacterium | reverse complement strand
CTTTCCCAACTGCGCAACAAGCCGCAGGATTAGGAACAAGGCCGCTCCCATGCGCATCGCAGAAATCAACGACATCGCTTCCGTTGCCTCCGAGATCGCTGCCGGGCTGCGCGAACGCGGCCACGAAGTGACGCTCCTCCAGCCGCGGCTCGTCGGCGCGAACCTTCACCCGCTCGTGAAGCCAATCATCGGGCCTGCCCGGGCGATCGACTGGCTGGACCTGATCCACACGATGCGGCGGGACAAATTCGACCTGGCACACATCCACTACGCGTACCTGGGCAACGTGGGACGCCTCGGGGGGTTTCCGTACATCCTCCATTGCCACGGGACGGATATGCGCGGCTCGACGGTGTTCACACGGCCGCTGATCCGGAACGCATTGCGCGGCGCCAAACACGTCTTCTTTTCCACTCCGGACCTGGCGCACTATGTGCGGCCGATTCGCCCGGACGCCGAGTTTCTCCCGAACCCCATCGACTCGGACACGTTCAAGCCGGCGTGCGCGCCTTCGCAGCACAAGTCTGTCTACATCTGCTGCGCGTTGACCGAGATTAAAGGGGCGCCACGGCTGCTCTCCGCCTGCCGGCGGCTGGCTGACGAACGCCCGGACATCCGCTTCACCGCGCACGCCGGAGGGCCGTTTACGGCCGACTTCGCGGCCCTGCCCAACGTCACGATCCTGCGCCGCCAGCCCCGCTGGAAGCTGCCCGGCATCATCAACCAGCACGGTGCGGTGCTCGGCTGGGTGCGGCTCGGGATCGCCGGGATGGCCGAGTTGGAAGCGATGGCCTGCGGCCGGCCTGTCATCACCTGGTTCAACCAGATGCACGCGTACTCGGAGGAGCCGCCCTTCGTCACGGCCGTCGATGGCATCGACATCGCGAACGCGGTCGTAAACCTGGTGGACAACCCGGAAATGCGCGACCTGATCGGCGCGAAGAGCCGCGATTGGGTGCGGCGTTTCCACTCGCTCGATGCGGCTACTTCCCGCGTGGAAGAAGTGGCGCTGGCCATCGCGAACGGCCGGCCAATCCCGAAGAGACTCTCACCGGCGGCCTGACGTGCGGATTGCGCAGGTGAACGATGTGGCGTCCGTCGCGGCTGAGATCTCGGCCGGCCTGCGGGCGTTGGGCCACGACGTCGAGCTCCTGCAGCCGCGTCTTTACGGCGCGAACTTGCCTTCGCCAATCAAACCCGTCGTGGTGCCACTTCGCCTGATTGACTGGCTGCGCCTGGCGCGGACGATCCGCGCGGGGCGCTTCGACGCGGTCCACATTCACTACGCTTACCTGGGCGTGGTTGGGCTGATTGGCCGCTTCCCCTACATCCTCCATTGCCACGGAGACGATGTGCGCGACCTTGCGCGGCCGCTGCGCCGTCCCGTCATCCGGGCGGCGCTCAAGGGCGCCACGCACGTGTTCTATTCGACTCCGGACCTTCAAGACCTGGTGCACGCAGTGAGACCGGACGGAGAGTTCCTCCCGAACCCGATCGATACGGAGGTGTTCCGGCCGGTCGCACTCGATTCCGACGCCATCGATGTGTTCATCGCCTGCTCCCTCTCCGCGAACAAAGGTGTCGCCAACCTGCTGGAGGCGTGCCGCTTGCTGGCGGAGCGCAAGCCGAAGGTGCGTATTACGGCGATCGCCGGCGGCGACGCTACGCGTCACTTCGATGCGTTACCGAATGTGACGCTGATCGCGCACCAGCCGCGGTTCAAGCTTCCGGCGCTAATGGGGCGGCACCGGGTGATCGTCGGCCAGGCGCATGCCGGGGCCGTGGGCATGGTTGAGCTCGAGGGGATGGCAGCCGCACGCCCGGTGGTCTGCTGGTTCAACTTCGACGAGGCCTACCCTGAGCCGCCACCATTCGTGCGCGCTCACTCCGGCGAGGAGATATTCACTGCCATCACGCACCTCCTGGATGACCCGGTGGGCGCCGCTGACGTTGGCTGCCGCGGCCGAGAGTGGGTGAAGCGCTACCACGGCATTGAGCGTATTGCGGCGCGCGTGGAGGCGGTGGCCGAACAGATGCCGGGCGTTGACGCCATCACAGTCCGGGCTCAGGGTTGAATCAATGACCGCAACCGCTGCTGCTGGCCGCATGGCGGCCGCGATGCTTTCGCTGCCGGCCCGGCCGCTGGTTTCGATCGTCATCCCGTGCCTGAACGAAGAGCGCTACATAACGGCGCTGCTCGACTCACTCGCGGCCCAGGACTACGGCCCGCGGGATATCGAAGTGCTGGTGGCCGACGGCGGCAGCGAGGACCGCACGCGTGATCTGGTTCGCGAGTACGTTTCGCCGTTCCGGCGTCTGGAGCTTGTCGACAACCCGAAGCGGATCACGGTCTGCGGCCTGAACGCGGGCATGGATGTCGCGCGAGGCGATTGCTGGATCATCATCGGGGCGCACAGCCATGTGCGGGCGGACTTCGTCCGGGCCTCGGTCGAGGCGCTGCAGCGCACCGGCGCCGCCTGCGTCGGCGGGCCGATCGAGACGATTGGCGAAGGGACGGTCGGCAAGGCCATCGCGGCGGCGATGTCCTCGCCGTTCGGCGTGGGCAACGCCAGGTTCCGGTACGCGGATACCGAGGCCGACGTCGACACGGTGCCGTTCGGGTGTTACCACCGCGCCGTCTGGGACGTGGTCGGGCGGTTCGACGAGACCGTCGATGGCGCGGATGAAGACAGCTACAACGCGCGGCTGATCGAAGCCGGCGGCCGCATCGTGCTCGTGCCAACGATTCGCAGCTCGTACTTTCCACGCCGGACGCTGCAGGCGCTGGCGAAGCAGTACTGGGAGTACGGCGCGGCCAAGGGCACGCTCTTCAGCCGCGGCCGCCCGCTGCAGCCCCGCCACTTCGCGCCTTCGGCGATGGTCGTCGCCGGCCCGGCGCT
>JBGOVF010000524.1:0-2598 GCA_041477975.1 Tepidiformaceae bacterium | reverse complement strand
GGGACGGGCGGCGCCCCGGATTCCGGGCTGCACACGCGAAGGGCATCTGTGCCACGGGGACGTTCACGGCGACCCCGGCCGCGGCAGCGTTGACGACTGCATCGCACATGCAGGGTGCGCCGGTCCCCGTGACCGCGCGGAGTGGCGCCTACTCGGTTTCGTTTGAGCGGCGCACCGCGCACCGGCAACCGTTGTTGACAGAAAATTCACACCGCTAAGCGATCCTTACACGCGGTTCCTTATAGACACGCCCGGGCATAGGTATACCTTATGGATGGATGCGAATAGCCGAGAGGAGGCGTGTGTCGTGGCCGTCCAGATCGAAGTCGTTGAAGTTGAACTGACCTGCCCCGAACACGGCGCTCACCGGATGATCGTGCCGGCCGAGCTGCCGCGCCCGAGGAACTGCGCACACTGCTTCTTGCCCGCTCAGCGCCGCGAACTCAGGCGCTTCACCCTCGATCGCTCGCTCGCGGGCACCCTCGGTAGCGAGGCGTTCATCGGCTAAGCCTGGCCCGCGAAGGCCAACGCGCCATCCTTCGCCCACTTGAAGTGCATGCGGCCGTGGTCGGCGTTCGCGGCCATGATGGCGCCGACCGTGCCATCGGACCACGGCGCGCCCCGGATCTTCGATTCGAGCTGTTCGTCGGAAAGTTCGGAAAGCAGCTTGAGCGTGTCGGCCCGGATCGCCTGGCCCACGGCCACGAGCTGATCGAGCGACTTTCCGCGCTGCTCGTCCGCCTAGGCCTCAGTCCATTTGTGGACGCCGGCCATCACCTGCTCGCGGTCCTGGGCCGTACCGTCCTTGTTGACGCGCGGCAGCATCCCGGACCCCCCGGAGATGTGGCGGCGGAACATCCCGTTCCAGTTCTGTTCGATCAGCGACGTGTGGATGAAGTGGTCGGCGAAGCTCCATGTCTTGTTCGGCTCATGCTCGCTGGGCGTCCGCGGCGCGCTCAGCTCCTCGTGCGACATTTGTGACAGCGTCTCGAGCAGCCACGTGCGGTCCTGGTTGAGCTTGATCTCGATCTGGATGCGGTTCATGAGGCGGATTCTACGCATGGCGCGACGGGAGGAGCGGGTGCGCCGTCCCCAAACCGATGCCCCGAACCGGCCGGGTTCTGGCGGTCAACCCTCGAAATCCAGCCACTCGCCGAGCCGCGCGCCCGTGCTCGCGTCCGCGGGCGAGTCGTAGCTGGCGGTCGTGATCTCCCATTGGAGCCCGTACCGGTCGAAGAACACGAGGAGGTCCGCTCGCTCTGCCATCGTCCGGCAACCCTGCTCTGCGACCTGCCGCCCCAGGCGGTCGAACTCGCGCTGATCCACGTCCAGCCCGATGTGGTTCAAGACGCCATGGCCGGTGACGCGGCCTTGCTCCAGCGCCAGCGTGAAGCCGTCCCGGAAGAGGCTCGAAAGGCCGGGCACCACTCCGTGTGCCTTCGCTTCCGCCCAGTCCACCCCGGCCCGGAGGGAGGCCTGCCGCCCGCGATGCTGGACATCCCGGAAGGCGACTTCGAGCCCGAACAGCTCGCAGTAGTACGCCTCGGCCGCCGCCACGTCCTTCACGGTCAGCGCAACGTGCGAGATGCCTCGGATCATTCATGCCTCGAACAGGTTGCCGGTTGGCCCCCGCAGACCCAAGCGTCGCAGCGTCCTCGTCCGGGTTCGGCCTACCGCCCAGCCGACTTAACCTTCGACGGAGACAGCAATCTCGTTGCTCCCCCTCTCCCGCGCAGTCGGGAGAGGGGGCCGGGGGGTGAGGGCTGCGCGGACCGGCGACGCCGACCAGCCGCCATTGAATTGGTCGCGCACCACTAGTTGTTCGGCAGCAGCACCGTGCGCGCCACTTCGCCCGCCTTCATCGCGCGGAAGGCCTCATTCACGTCTTCGAGCTTGCCGGTGCGCGTGATCATTTCGTCCAGCTTGAGGCGTCCCTGGAGGTAAAAGTCGATGTAGCGCGGCATGTCCTTGCGGAAGCGGTTCGAGCCCATGCTGGAGCCCTGGATGCGCTTCTCGCCGAGGAACGACGGGCCATCGAGCTCGATCTTCTGGCCGACCGGGATCATCCCGATGATCGTCGCCGTGCCGCCCCGGTCGAGCGCTTCGTAGCACTGCTCGGCGGCGCGCTTGTTGCCAATGGCCTCGAATGAGTACTCGACTCCGCCGCCGGTGATGTCCTTGATCGCCTGGACCGGGTCGTGCGACGACGCGTCGATCACGTGAGTGGCGCCGAGCTCTTTGGCCGTGGCCAGCTTCGATTCGACCGTATCGACCGCGATGATCATGCGGGCGCCACCGATGCGCGCGCCCTGGATGGCACTCAGCCCAACGCCGCCACAGCCGAACACCGCGACGGACGACCCGGCTTCGATGCGGGCAGTGTTGAGGACGGCGCCAACGCCGGTGGTGACGCCGCAGCCGATGAGCGCGAGCGCGCCGAAGGGCACGTCCGTCCGAACTTTCACAACGGCGTGCTCGTGCACGAGCATCTTTTCGGCATAGCTGCCCAGGTTCGCGAACTGGCCGACCGGGCTGCCGTTCCAGGAAAGCCGCGGGGCCTCGCCGGGGCCTCGCCGAAGTTCAGGCGCCCGGCAGAGG
>JBGOVF010000028.1:0-11459 GCA_041477975.1 Tepidiformaceae bacterium | reverse complement strand
GGTGGGCTCACTCACTCGCGGCTTCCTGGCTGAGGGCGATGTAGTGGTCCAGGACTTCGCGGGCGCGGCCGGAGGCGATGGCTTCGCGGGCGATATGGGTACCTTCGAGGAAGCTACCGGCTAGCCCGGCGACGTAGAGCGCGGCCGCGGAGTTCATGAGGACGAAGTCCGTCATCGCGCCGTCGGCCCCGTCAAGCACGGCGTGGAGCGTGCCAGCGTTCTGCTGGGCATCGCCGCCGCGGACGGACGCAAGGTCGTGTCGGGGGAGTTCGAAGTCGGCCGGCGCTAGCTCCTGCTCCTTGACCGTGCCGTCCTCGATCAGCCAGGCGTGCGTGGGCGCCGCGGGGCTGATCTCGTCGAGGCCGTCGCTGGAGTGGACAACCATCGCGCGTTCCATCCCCCGGAGAGCGAGCGCGCCAGCAACTAGCGGCCCGAGCGCCGGCGCGCCGACTCCGACAAGCTGACGCTTCGGCCGGGCGGGGTTGCTCAGGGGACCAAGGACGTTGAAGACGGTGCGCACGCCCATTTCGCGACGGGGGCCGCCGACGTGGCGCATGGCCGGGTGGAAACGTTGGGCGAACAGGAAAGCAAAGCCACAACCATCGATGATTCGCGCGGCCTGTTCGCCGCCCAGGTTGAGGTTGGCGCCGAGGCTTTCGAGGAGGTCGGCGCTGCCGCATTTGGATGAGGCGGCGCGGTTGCCGTGCTTGGCGACACGCGCACCGGCGGCTGCCACGACAATGCCGGCGGCGGTGGAGACGTTGAAGGTATCGATCCCGTCGCCGCCGGTGCCGCAGACGTCGATGACGTTGGCAGCCGGCACGGGTTCGGCGTGGCGCTCCATCACATCAAGGCAGGCGGCGATGATTTCAGGCGTTTCACCGCGGATGCGGAGCGCGGCAAGGAACGCGCCAACCTGGGCCGGCGTGGCTTCGCCGGACATAATGATCTCGAGCGCGGCAGCGGCCTGGGGGCCATCGAGCGAGTCGCGGTCGATCAGCGCCTTGAGGGCGTCGGGCATCACCATCGGCCGCCCTCCAGTTTGAGGAAGTTGCGCAACAGGTCCTTGCCATGGTCGGTGGCGATGGATTCCGGGTGGAACTGAACGCCTTCGACCGTGAACTCTTTGTGGCGCACGCCCATGATGATGCCGCTCTCCGAGGTGGCCGTGACCGTGAGTTCGTCGGGGAGTGTCGGGGCAGTGCCGGCCAGGGAGTGGTAGCGGCAGGCTGCGAACTCATCGGGGATGCCCGCGAAGACGCCTTTGCCATCGTGCTTGATCCTGGAGATCTTGCCGTGCCTGATTTCGCCCGCGCCAGTGACCGTGCCGCCGTAGACATCGTAGATGCACTGGTGGCCAAGGCAGACGCCGAGCACGGGCACTTTGCCGGCGAATTCGCGGATGACATCGCGGGAGATCCCGGAGTCGTTGGGGTCGCCGGGGCCGGGAGAGATGACGACGTGGTCGGGGTGCAGCTCGCGGCACTGTTCGATGGTGAGTTCGTCGTTTCGGCGGACGATGACTTCAGCGCCGATTTCGGCGAGGAACTGGTAGAGGTTGTAGGTGAAGCTGTCGTAGTTATCGATGAGCAGAGTGGGCATCAGTCCATGGCCTCCTCGGCTTCAAGATCGGTGGCGATGACGCGGAGCGCGGCAGCCAGTTCGTCCGGTGAATAAGCGTAGCCGCGGCGGTCGAGCTTGAACTTACGCTCCAGGTAGTCGGGGTCGAGTGATGCCGGGGAACGGAGATCGAGCGGGTAGGCTGTGCCGGGTTCGCCCATAAGCGAGACGAGGAAGTACCCATCGCCTGCCGAGCGTGTGAACGACGCGACTTCGCTCAGCAGCGGGACCAGCACCAGTTCGACGCCATCGACGCGGTAGAAACGCACCCCGACGTGCGCGACCTGCTTGCTGACGGCTGCGCTCATACCGGCATGGCCCGTCGTTGCAGGATCGCGAAGACTTCCTTTGGCGAGGCGGCCGTGAAGTCCGGGACGGCATCGTGGAGGAGTTCGGCATCGAGCGTGCCCCAGAGCGCAGCGGCGGACTTTGCGCCGGCGTTGCGGGCGGCCCAAATGTCGGCCGGGCTATCGCCCACGAAGAGCACCTCTTCGATCTCATCGATACAGAGGCGGTCGAGAGCGGTGAAGACGGGCTCCGGGTCGGGCTTGTGGAGCTCCGTGTCATCGAAGCCGACGACGGCCCGGAAGTAGCAGAGGAGGCCGGCTTTCGTGAGCTCCTCGGTTGCTCCCCAGGCGATCTTAGAGGTGACCACCGCCATCGGGATCTCGGCTTCCAGGCACGCCCGCAGGACGAGCTCGACTTCCGGGTAGGGCCGGATGTCGCTGGCGAGGCCGTAATAGTAGTCGCGGTAGACCGTGGTGAAGCGCATGTAGTCGTCGCCGAGCAGGCGGCGGCCGAGGTCTTCCAGCGTGCCGCCGCGATGCGAACGCCAGAGGGCGATGGGGTCTGTCTTGCCGCCGACGCAGGTTTCGTAGGCGTGGGCTAGCGCGCGCATGCGGCCGGGAAGCGTATCGAGGAGGGTGTCGTCGAGATCCCAGAGGACGGCTTTCATGCACGGCCTCCGTTCGGACGGCGGATGCCGTGCTCGGCGAAGGCTTCTTCCATCAGGGGCCAGGCCGCCACGGCGGCGGGGAAGCCGGCGTAAACCGCGACCATGCGCAGCGTCTGGATGACCTGCTCGGGCGTTGCGCCGTGGTTGAGCGCGCCGCCGACGTGGGATTTGAGGGAAGCAAGTTGCCCCTGCGTGACCAGCATCGCGACGACGAGGAGGCTGCGCGTGCGGCGGTCGAGCGCCGGGTCCTGCCAGACGTTGCCCATGGAGAACTCCAGGATGTCGTCAGCCAGCTCGGGCGTACCAGCACGAAGTTCGGCTTCGGCGTTGGGGTCGCCGGCGCTGAGTGTGCGGAGGACGTCGAGGCCGGCGGCCAGGCGCGACCCGTCGGAAGGCGGCCGTTCGGCCACGCTCTCAAGCAGCGTTGGGCCGCTGGAGAGGGCCGCAATAATGTCGGCCGTGCGGTCGACGGGTTCGCGAAGGCCGAAGGCGGTGAGGACGGCTTCGCGGACGGGAGC
The DNA here is from genome assembly GCA_041477975.1 of Tepidiformaceae bacterium. GTDB lineage: Bacteria > Chloroflexota > Dehalococcoidia > Tepidiformales > Tepidiformaceae > JBGOVF01. The sequence goes on along the minus strand of JBGOVF010000028.1, from coordinate 8,366 downwards.
GTGCATCTCGATGGCTTCGAGTTCGGCGAGACCGAACCAGCCGCTGCCGACGCCAGCCGGAACGACGGGTTCGCCTGCCCACTCGCTCGCGGCGTAGATGTTGTAGACCACCTGGCCGTCGTCGGCGGGCATGTAGACGGTATCGACGAAATCGTCCTCGATGGCGGGGGCGTTGACACCGAGGCGGGTGAGGATGGCGTCCATTTCGGCGTCGGTGTCGTCGGCATCGAGGGGGAGCGGGCCACCCGGAAGCTCCCACGCAGCAGCCGGCTGCGGTCTGAGCAAAAGGATGCGGCCGTCGCGGGCGACGATGGCGCCAAGGTGGATGTGCTGCTTCATCGCGTCCTCACGGCGAGCGTGGCCAGCACGCTGATGAGGAGGATACGAAGCGAGGAATGCGCGATACCGGCGCTCACTCCAGGCTCGTCGAGCCACCGGCCCGCGGCTGGCGGGACGTCGCCCTCCCAGTCCCAGACCGAGTAGAAGCCCGAGAAGCGCTCGCGCTCCTCCAGCGGGTGCTGATAGAGGAACGCGCCCTGCGCCCAGACCGCCGTTGCACGGATGCCAAGCTGGTCGAAGAGGTGAGCCTTGAGTTCGACCTTGCGGTCTTCGGCGAGCGGCCGGAAGACGCCGCCCGGCAGGCCGAGATGGTCGCCATACCGGCCGAGAAAGACGTGGCCGTCGCACACGAGGATGCCGTAGACGCAATCGGGGCGCGCGTCAGTCATGGGGTGGCTCCGCGGGCCGAACCTTGGCCGGGAGCCGCGGCATCCCGCCCTCACCCCCCGGGCCCCTCTCTCGACTGCGCGGGCGAGGGGGAGAAGCGACCACGCAGCGTGGAACGTTAGCCATAGCCGAGGCTCCCGATGCGCATTTCGGCGGCGGCGATTTCGGCCTGGTCGATGGCACGCATCATGGCCGTGGCCTTGTTGCGGGATTCGAGATACTCCTCCTCCGGGGTGCTGTCGTAGACGACGCCACCCGCAGCCTGGACGTAGGCGACGCCGTCCTTCATCCAGATCGTGCGGATGGAGAGGGCGGTATCCAGGTTGCCCGAAAGGTCGAAGTAGCCGACGCAGCCACCGTAACCGCCGCGGCGTTCGCCTTCGAGTTCGGCGATGATCTCCATCGTGCGGATTTTCGGGGCGCCGGTGACCGTGCCGTGAGGGAAGTAGGCGCGGAGGGCGTCGTACTGCGAGACATCGGGGCGGAGCTGGCCGACGACATGCGATACCAGGTGCATAACGTCCGAGTAGCGCTCGATCGCCATGAGCGAGGTGACTTCGACGGTGCCGGGCTTGCAGACACGGCCGAGATCGTTGCGGGCGAGGTCCACGAGCATGATGTGCTCGGCGCGTTCCTTCTCGGAGTTCTGAAGCTCAGCCGCCATACGGACTTCGTCGGCCTCGTCGCGGCCGCGGCGGCGGGTGCCCGCGAGGGGATGAGTCTCGATCAGCCCATCTTCGACGCGGATCACCATCTCGGGCGAGGCGCCCGCGATGTACATGTCGTCCAGCTCCAGGTAGTACATGTACGGCGAGGGGTTGATGCGCCGAAGCGAGCGGTAGACCTCGAAGGGGTGGGCATCGGTCTGGCGGCGGAAGCGCTGGGAGACCTGGATCTGGTAGGTATCGCCCTTGACGATGTACTCCTTGGCTGCCATCACCTTCTGCATGAAGTCTTCTTTCGTGTGGTTCGAAACGAAGGAAGAATTGCCGGAGCGCGGGACCTTGACTTCGTAGGGCAGGCGCACGAGCGGCGCGCCGAGGCGTTCGACCAGGTCATCGATCTTCCACGCGGCCTGGCGGTAGGACGCTTCGATGTCGCCGTCCAGGCGCACGTGGCTGACGACCTTGATGCTGTGCTGAAGGTGGTCGAAGACGAGCAAGGTATCCGTGAACATGAAGACCGATTCCGGGAAGCCCTGCGGGTCGGAATCGGGCATGGGGAGCTTTTCGTAGTAGCGGGCGACCTCGTAGGCGAGGAAGCCGACGGCGCCGCCGGTGAAGCGGGGCAGCCCGGCGACCTTGACGGGCGAGAAGCGGCGGAGCTCGTCTTCGATCTGGAGGAGGGGGTCGCCGAGGCCGCCGGGAGCGCCTTCGCCCGTGCGGAGGACGCGGTAGGGCTCGGTGCCGATGAAGCTGTAGCGGGCGAGACGCTCGCCGCCTTCAACAGATTCGAGCAGGAACGAATATTGGCCGCGTTTCACCTTGAGGAAGGCGGAGACGGGCGTCTCAAGGTCCGCGGGCACTTCGCGGTAAACGGGGACGATGTTGCCGCCGCCCGTACGGGCCAGCTCCTTCACCTGCTCGAGTGTCGGCTGCAGCATCAGTACCGCTCCAGGTAGTTGAGGTCGAGGGCGTCGCGGACCATCTCCATCGTCTCAACGGCGATGGCGCGGCCCTGCTTCGAACCATGTTCCAAAGCCTGCTTGACGAGGGGCATGTTCGCTTCGTAGTGCGCGCGGCGCTCGCGGAACGGCTCCAGGAGGTTGTTCAGGGCTTGGGTGAGGCGATCTTTGAGCACTTTGTTCGGCAGGCCCGTGCGCTCGTACTGTTCTTTGAAGTTGGCCACCTCGGCGGTGTCGGGGTCGAAGGCGTCGAGGTAGAGGAAGATAGGGTTCTCGGAGACGAGACCCGGTTCGCTGGCGCCGCGGGGCGGGCCGGCATACATGCTCTTGATCTTCTTCGCGACGGTCTCGGCGTCGTCCTTGAGGTCGATCGTGTTGCCGCGCGACTTGCTCATCTTGGCGTTTCCGTCGGTGCCGACCAGGCGGGGTACGCGGCCGACGAGGGCTTCTGGCTCCGGGAAGACTTCCTTGAAACGGTGGTTGAAGCGGCGGGCGGTCTCGCGGGTGAGTTCTATGTGTGGCAACTGGTCTTCGCCGACCGGGACCAGGTGGGCGCGGGGCATGAGGATGTTCGCGACCTGCATCACCGGGTAGGTGTAGAAGGCCACGGGCACGGGCTTGCGCTCCATGGAGCCGTCTTCCGGGTTCTCCATTGCGGCCATTTCGGCCTTGAGCGTCGGGTTGCGCTCGAGCATCGAGACAGGCAAGAACCAGCCCAGGAGCGTTGTGAGTTCCGCGTGTTCGGGAACGAGGCTTTCGATGACGTAGTTGCTGCCCTCCGGGTCGAGTCCAACGGCAAGCCAGTCCAGGGCGACCTCCCAGACGGCATCGCGGACGCGGGCGATGTCGTCGGCGTAATCCGAGACCTGGTAGTCGGCGATGAGGAAGTAGCACTCATAGTCGCGCTGGAGGCGCACCCAGTTTTCGAGCGCGCCGGCGTAATGCCCCAGGTGGAGCGGGCCGGTGGGCCGGATACCTGTGAGGATGCGCTTGCGGGCGCTCACCGCGGGCCGGCCTGGCCGCGAGGAGGTCCACCGGGCCGCGGGCCGGTGGGCGCCGGGCCCTGCCGCATGGGCGGGCGGGCACCGGGCGCCGCCCCCCGCTCGATGCCGCGAAGGTAGGCGCTCACCTGGCGAGCCGCCTGTTCAGCCAGGTCGAGTTCGGTGGCGAAGACGGAATCGGGCTCGTTCGTCAGCGCGGCGAGGACGTGCAGCCAGGAGCGGCATTGGGCGAGGGCACCGCGGGCGTCACGGTAGAGCCCGACCTGGGCCGGCCCTTCGCGCGAACTGCCTTCGGCGATAAGGGCGCAGGCCAGCCCGGCCTGCTCGAACGCTCGCTGCTGGGCGTCAGCCGAGGCCTTCAGGTTCGAGCCGATTTTGAGCCGGCCGACCGAGGCGGCGAGGCGCACCGCGGTGTGCCAGGCTTCGACGTTTTGGTACTCGTATTCGGCCATCAGGCGGCTTCCTTCCTGTAACAGCCATCGAGGAAGGCGAGGAGGAGGTCGCAGGTCTTGTCGACGGCGGCGACGACCGCATCCGCATCTTCGCAGGATTCGTCGATCGATTGCATCTCGGCTGCGGCGTGGGAGATATCGGCGACGAGGTGGACCGAGAAGAATTCGAACTGCTTCGGTTCGAAGTTGTAGTGCTCGGTGAGGCCCTTGATTTTCTGCCACGCGATGGCCGGCACCTGGCCTTCGTAGGCAAAGAGCGTTGCCATCGCTTCGGCCAGGGGCGCGTGTTGAGCCGCCTCGTTCACGTGGGCGATGAGGGCGGCCGTCTCTGGACGAAGCTTCGCGCTCTTCACTTCGTCCGCGGAGAGGCCGAGCGCAGCTGCGAACTCCAGCCAGAGCGCGGGATGGTTGCGCGGGCCGTGCTCTTCGTCCCAGAGGTTATCGAGCAAGAGCTGGCGAATGGCCGGCGATTCGGTGCGCGCGTGGATGGCGCTGAGAAAGCGTGGGAACGCGGCCTCGAACGGGTAATACTGGCGCGCGTACTCCCGCAAGCGGGCCCGGCTGAGCGTGCCGACCGTCCATTCGCGGTAGAACGGGTGCTTGAGCATGGACTTTTCGTCCAGGACGGCCTTGATGCGCGCTTCGAGGCCGGCAGTGGTGGCAGTGGTCATTCGCTGAACTCCGAGTTCGAGATGGGGTCGGTCAGCCGAGATCAGATCTCCGGCAGCGACTTCATGGCTTCGCGGACCTTCTCCGCCGGGTAATGGTCATCGACCAGGCGGCCGGCGAGGTAGTCGTCGTACGCTGCGAGATCGAGTAAGCCATGGCCGCTGAGGTTGAAGAGGATGGTCTTCGACTTGCCTTCGTCCTTCGCGGCGAGAGCTTCATCGATGGCGGCGCGGATGGCGTGGCTGCTCTCCGGGGCAGGGATGATGCCTTCGGTGCGGGCGAAGAGGGTTGCTGCTTCGAAGCAGGGGTTCTGCGGGTAGGCGCGGGCCTCCAGGTAGCCTTCGGAATAGAGCTGGCAGATAAGCGGCGCCATCGCGTGGTAACGGAGACCACCGGCGTGGATGCCGGGCGGCATGAAGGTGTGGCCGAGGGTGTACATCTTCATCAGGGGCGTGAGGCCGGCCGTATCGCCGAAGTCGTAGCGGTACTCCCCCTTCGTGAGGCTCGGGCAGGAGGCTGGTTCGACAGCGACGAAACGCGTGTTGCGGTTGCCGTCCAGGCGCTCCTTCAGGAAGGGGAACATGAGCCCGGCCGCGTTCGAACCGCCGCCGGCGCAGCCGATGACGACGTCCGGGTAGTCGCCCGCCATCTCCATCTGCTTCATCGCCTCCTGGCCAACCACGGTCTGGTGAAGGAGGACGTGGTTGAGGACGCTGCCGAGGGAGTACTTCGTGTCCTCGCGGGTGGCAGCGTCTTCGACGGCTTCGCTGATGGCCATGCCAAGCGAGCCGTTGGTGGATGGGTCGGCCTTGAGCATTTCCCGGCCCGCGTTGGTATCGGGGCTCGGGCTTGGGACGACGCTGCCCCCCCAGATCTGCATCATCGAGCGGCGGTACGGCTTCTGGTCGTAGGAGATACGGACCATGTAAACCTTGCACTCGATACCGAAGAGCTGGCAGGCGAAGGCCAGCGACGAGCCCCACTGGCCGGCGCCCGTTTCGGTGGCGATGCGTTTCACGCCCTCCTGCTTGTTGTAGTAGGCCTGGGCGACGGCGGTGTTGGGCTTGTGCGAGCCGCTGGGCGAAACGCCTTCGTACTTGTAGTAGATCTTCGCGGGCGTATCGAGTGCCTTTTCGAGGAAGGTCGCGCGGATGAGGGGCGACGGGCGCCAGATGCGGTAGATCTCGCGCACCTCGTCCGGGATGGGGATGTAGCGTTCGGCACTGACCTCCTGCTTAATCAGCTCCATCGGGAAGAGCGGGGCCAGTGCTTCGGGCCCGATCGGCTGATGCGTGCCCGGATGGAGAGGCGGCGCGGGCGGATTCTTGAGGTCCGCGGCCACGTTGTACCAGTGGGTCGGCAGCTCGGATTCGTTGAGGAAGAACTTTCGGGTTGGCATATGACGCGGACCTCTCTGAGTTGGCCGGCCGTCCGGCGGGATTGGGAAACACAAAACCCCTCGCCATCAAAGGACGAGGGGTTCTCGCGGTGCCACCTTTGTTCCCGGGCGCGAAACGCCCGGACACTTTGTCAGCCGCCGCGGGAAACCGCGAGGGCCCTGGCTGTGATAACGGTGCCACTCCGCCGATCCCTACTGCCCTTGCGGGGTTCGAAACCGGGACTCCCGGGCCCATTCACCTGCCGCGTTGCCGCCGGGTTCTCACCACTCCGGCTCTCTGGAGGCTCGCCTGACGGGCTACTCTTCCCGATCAACGTCACTATGTTCAGTTGTCGTTGAAAAGGTATTTCGCGCGGGGTGCGATGTCAACAAGATCGTGGATCGGTATACTGAAAGTAAGAATCTTGGGAGTAAGAGTATGCGCATGACGTCCAAGGGCCAGGTCACGGTGCCCAAGAAGATCCGCGAAGAAACCGGGATCCTGCCTGACTGTGAGATTGAGTTTAAAGCGGTCGGCGAGGTCGTGGAGATGAGGAAGAAGCCCCGGAGTAGGGGCCAAAGCCTGGTAGACCATCTGCGGGGAACCGGGACGTCCGGTATGACTACGGACGAAATCATGCAACTCACACGCGGCGAAGATTGACCGATACGCTCGTCGACAGCGGTTGCCTTTTGGATGTCGTGATGAGCGACGCGCGGTGGCTGGCCTGGTCGGCGGAGCAATTGACGATTGCGGCCGACAGCGGGAATGTCGTCATCAACCCGATCATCTACGCGGAGGTGGCGGCCGGTTACAGGGACCGCGACGAACTCGAAGCGGCGCTGGCTCACAGGTCGCTTCTGCGGGCCGACCTGCCGTGGGAAGCAGCGTTCCCCGCCAGCCGTGCGTTCGTGGCGTACCGCCGGCGAGGCGGCACCCGGCATTCGCCGCTGCCAGACTTCTACATCGGCGCGCACGCCGAGATCCGCGGCCTCACGCTACTCACGCGCGACCCGAACCGATATCGGACGTACTTTCCTACTGTCCAGATCATTGCGCCCGATACGAATCCTTAGCTGGCGCACTTGCCCGCGAGGCTGCTGATAGCGACCGTGCGGCGGCCCTGGACCAGCGGGTCGACGAAGCCGTCGGTGCAGTAGCCGAGCGAGATGCCGGTCTCGGGGTCGCCCCAGGCGATCTGGCCACCGGCTCCGTTGTGCCCGAAAGCGCGGGCGGAGTTGGTGTGACCAAAGCCGCGCAAGTTCGAATTGCCATCGGAGCCGGCGACCACGACTGCGAGCGCGCGGTTCACAGGAATGTCCAGAAGCGGATCGCGGTGGAAGTCCCTCGTACGGACCGTTGTGGCGAACTCGATGGTCTCGGCTTTCATGATCCGCTTGCCATCGGCCGTTGTGCCGCCGTTGATCAGCGGTTGGTAGAACATCGCCAGTTGGGCAGCACCGGCGATGCCGCCGCCGCCCGGGACGCCGACGCGACGGGTCGCGGGATCGTTGAAGCCGAGAATGGCATCGGGCGTGACTTCACCCCAGCCACCCGGCGGCGGGACGGGCGGCACGAGGTGGCGCGTTTCGGCCACGCGCGAATTCAAGGCATCCGGGAGGCCAACGTAGAGATCGTCCAGGCGCATCGGATCGAGGATTCGTTCGCGAAGGAAGAGACGGAAGTCCTTGCCCGTGCGCCGGCCGATGATCTCGGCCAGGACCCAGTGGGCGGAGGTGGCGTGGTATTCGAACTTCGTGCCCGGCTCCCAGTTGAGGCGCCAGGAGGCGAAGCGTTCGAGGCGGCGATCGCGGTCGTCCCAGTCGGTGGCCTTGAACGGAGCGAGCGGGAAGCCGCCGATGTGGAGCATCACCTGTTCAACGGTGATGTTCTCCTTACCGTTCGTGCCGAACTCTGGAATGATGTCGCTGATCTTCTCGTCCAGGCGGAGGAGGTTGTCCTCGAAGAGCGTCCAGACCGCGGCAGCGACGATGCCTTTGGTCGACGAGAAGATGGTGTAGAGCGTGTCGTTGGTGGCCGGGACTTCGGCGCCGCCGGCTTTCACCGTGCCGAACGTGCGCACTCCGGCGAGCTTGCCCTGGCGGGCGACGGCCACCTGGGCGCTGCGAAGCGTGCCGTCATCGACATCCCGTTTGGCACGTGCGAACACCGCCTCGAGCTTCTCGCTGTCGATGCCGAGGTCTTCGGGGCGGGCGCTGACGAGTTCGGGTGCGGTCATGTTGGCCTCCTTTGACGTGGGCGCGAGGATACGCCCGTGGAGGCGGCGTGGAAATGGGGAACGGGTGGCGCCCCCGGTAGGATTCGAACCCACGACAAGCCGGGTAGAAGCCGGCTGCTCTATCCCCTGAGCTACGGGGGCGTGCCTTCATTGTAGACGGTCGTGGGCGTTGGCTCTTCGCCGTATGCTTGGCGGCATGCAGGTGAGCCCCAGCGTGCGTGCGGTCCAGGTCCCCGACGATGACCCGATGCATCCGCAGTTCACGAGCATCTACGT
>JBGOVF010000031.1:0-11076 GCA_041477975.1 Tepidiformaceae bacterium | reverse complement strand
TGCGCTTCCACCTCAACGAGCGGCTCCAGGTAGAACAGTCCGCGGGATCCGTTTCGCACGACGGTGACGTCGTCCCCCCGTTCGGCGGCGACGCGTTGGATGGCGTCGGCCGTCTCATCGGCACCGACGGAGAGGGCGGCCGCGTCACAGGGGACGAAGACGCGCGTCGTCACGAGACGGCCTCGGCGACGAGCTGATCGAGTCGAGCGGCCGACAGGCGCCCGTAGAGCCGGCCATCGAGCATTGCCGCTGGCGACAGCGCGCAGTTGCCGAGGCAATACACCGGTTCGAGCGTGAGGCCACCGTCGGCGGTGGTGGCGCCCATCTCGACGCCGAGCCGGGACTCAAGGTGTGTCACGAGCGCTTCGCAGCCCATCGATTGACAGGCCTCGGCCCGACAGATGCGAAGGACATGGCGCCCCGGCGGAGACTGGCGGAAATCGTGATAGAAGCCGACGACTCCGACGACCTCTGCGCGGGAGAGGTTCAGGGCGTCGGCGACGAGCGGGATGGCGCGGTCGTCGATGTAGCCGAATTCTTCGAGGAGGGCATGAAGGACCGGCAGAGTGGCCCCGGGAAGGTGCTCGCCCTCGCGAATGCGAGCGACGGCCAGTGCTTCGTCCCATTCTTGCGTGGCGACCAACCTCGCCCCCTCCGATGCGCCCCGAACCCCGGCTCAGGCGCGAATCCGCTCGCGACCAGTGTAGACGTTGAAGCCCGAACGACGGACAAAGCCGGCGAGCGTGATGTTGAAAGCCTCGGCCAACTGGATGGCCAGGCTCGATGAGGCCCCCACGGCTGCTACGACCGGTATGCGAGCGACGAGCGCCTTTTGCAGCAATTCGAAGCTGGCCCGGCCACTGAGCATGAGAACGGCATCGCTCAGGTCCGAGCGTCCTGCGAGCAGTTGCGCGCCGATCAACTTGTCGAGGGCGTTGTGGCGGCCGACGTCCTCCTTTGAATCAAGGAGGTCGCCGGTGGCGGTAAACAGCGCCGCCGCGTGGAGGCCTCCGGTGGCTTCGAACACGGCCTGTGCCTGCCGCAATTCGTCGGGCAGGCGGGTGAGTAGCGACGCGTCCACCTGGAAGCCACCAGCGAGAACGTCGCATCCCTGGATCTCCAGGGCCTCGAGTGTGGCCTTGCCGCAGACACCGCAACTGGATGTTGTAAAGAAGTTGCGTTCGAGCCTGGCGAGGTCGAAGACAAGCCCTGGGCGGAGCGTCGCAATCACGATGTTGAACTCCTGCGGGTCGACCTCCTCCGGGCAGTACGAGATGTCCAGCACGTCGTCTGCGGAACGGATGATCGATTCGCCGAAGAGGAAGCCGAGCGCCAGTTCGAAGTCGTTCCCCGGCGTGCGCATGGTGATGGCTATGCTCTTGCGTTGCGGCTGACCGTTCTCCTGCCAGGCGAGCCGAATCTCGAGCGGCTCCTCAGCGGCGAGCGCGTCGCGCGCTTCGTGCCAGCCGTCCTCGCGCCAACGCGCTATGTCGCGAGTGAGCTGGGCGGGCGGGCGCCCGATCGGCACGAAAGGCCTCGATTCCCGCCGAGCCGTGCGGCGGCGTGCGGCGGACGGGGTGCAACTCAGCTTATCGCCGGGCCGGCCCCGCCTCAATCGCGCGGTGCGTTAGGTGGCTATCGCCGTCCATGTGATGGTCCCCGGGCCGTTCGAGGCCACCCAATAGGACTGGCCCTTCGAGAACGTTGCGAAATCGTTGGCTCCCGGTATCCCGGCCCCGTTGGGGAAGAAGCCTTCGAAGTGCTGTTGCGGGTTGTTGTACCGGTAGATGGCGGTGACGATCGCGGAAACGTTGTTGGTCGCCAGATTGTCCGGCGTTTCCTGGCCCTTCAGCGCCGTGAGGATGTCCGCGCCCTCGATTCCGTTCCAGACCACCACCGACCAGCGGAAGTAGAGCGTGTAGCTTGCCGTAACACTGCCGTAGGTGAAGTTGTCGGCCGCTGTGTCCGCACTCGTTCCCAGAGGCGTGGTCACGCGAATGCTGACGACGCCGGCTGCGTGGGCAGGCGAAGTTACGAGGATCGTGGTATCAGAAACGACGCTGCCGGTGATGCTCGTCCCACCGAACGTTACAGATGTGGCGCCCAGGAACCCGCTTCCGGTGATGACAACAGACGTGCCGCCACTGGCCGGGCCGGTGTTCGGCGACAAGCCGGTAATCGCGGGACCCTGGCCATAGACATAGTTGTCGGCGAGCGTGTTGACCGAGGCTCCGAGTGGGGTGACGACGGTAATGTCGACGGTCCCCGGAGGGTGCGGCGGCGCAACGACGGTAATCGACGCATCACTCGTCACCAGTGGCACGGCGCCGATACCGCCGAATACGACGGACGTTGCCCCGGTGAAGCCGCCCCCGGATATGAACACGAGCGTGCCACCGCTGGCCGGGCCGCCGGCTGGCGTGACGGCGGTGACGAATGGGCCGCCAGTGTACGTGTAGTTAGCCGCGAGAGTGTTGGGCGTGAGGCCAAGGGGTGTCGAGACGACCACCTGCACGGTGCCGGAGGGATGCGCTGGGGAAAGCGCGGAGATGGAGGCGTCGTTGTTCACCACGAATCCGGCCGGAAATCCGCCGAAGGTCACGCCGGTGGCTCCAGTAAAGCCGCCGCCGAAGATAGAAACGACGGTGTTACCGCCGACCGGTCCGCTTACCGGACTGAGTGCGGAGATGAACGCGTTGAACCCATACGTGAACGTGCCGAAGGCAGTGACGGGGCTCGTTCCGGAGGGTGTGTTGACCTGGACAGCCGCCGGCCCGGGAATGTGCGGAGGCGCGAAAACGGTCACCGTCCCATCGGAGACGAAGACCGGGAGAGCGAGGGTACCGCCAAAACTCACTGTTATGGCGCCCGTAAGGCCGGACCCGGTGATCGTGACGAGCGTGCCGCCGGTGGTAGGACCGCCGGATGGGGTGATGCCCGTGACAACCGGGGAGGTGGCGACTGCCGGCCGAAGAACGACAACGGCGAGGATCGCGCCAGCGAGCAAGGCGATTCGCAATGAAAACCATTTGCGGCTGCGTGGAAGAGACGTGGTCGAGTCGACCATGGGGGCGCTCCTTGGTCTGGTGGTCGCGCGCGCTGTGGCCTGGGCACCGGACGCGCGCGGCCTGCGTTGACGGCGGCAATACTACACACTTTGAGGGCCGGGCTTAACCAATGCTTACCGTTACGTCCGGTCGGTCAGGGGATCGAGGCGTCAAAGTCCATTGAGATGTGGCCGGCTGCGGTCAGACGTGCGTACTCGGCGTCGTCTATGCCGAGCAGCGATTTGTAGACGTACTCGTTGTGCTCGCCGAGTGCGACAGGAGCCTGGCGCACGCCGAGCGGAGTCTCGGAAAAGCGCATGAACGGCGTGTTGAAGCGAAACGGGCCGGCGCCGTCGAAGAGGGTTTGGGGCGCGTAGAGCGAGCGCGCCTGAACGTGCGCGTCGTCGAACACGCGCGAACCATCGACCACCGGCGCGGCGGGAACTCCGGCGGCCTGGAGCTGGTGGAAGAGTTCGTAGTCGTCGAACCGCGCAGACCATTCAGCGAGGCGAGTGTCAATCTCGTCGTGGGCCGCGAGGCGTCCCTTGTTCGTGGCGAGTTCGGGACCGGCAGCCCAGTCGGGCGAGCCCATGTGCCGGACCAGTGCCCGCCATTCGTCGTCAGAGGTGATGCTTAGCGCGATCCAGCGGTCGCCGCACTCGGAGACGGGCCCGGCCGCACGACACGGGTAGACGCCGGTCGGCGCGGCGCCATAGAGGGAACGATTGCCCATGCGCTCGGGCAGACGCCGGTTCAGCGAGTACTCCATCAGCGCCTGGGCGAGCATCGCCGAGGCGTTCTCCGCCTGGCCGATCTCGACAAGTTGGCCTTCGCCGGTCCTGTCCCGGTGCCAGATGGCCATCATGACCGCGAGGGCGGCCTGGGCGCCGGCAAGGTAGTCACCGGAAAAGATCGGTGAGTTCTCCGAGGGGTCGGCGTCGCGGTAGCCGCGCAAGAGCGTATGGCCCATCACGCTTTCGAGGTGGACGCCAAGGGCCCGTGCCTGGTTGTACGGTCCGGTCGAGCCGTAGGCCGGGATGCGGACCATGATGATCCGCGGGTTGTGTTTCCGCAGCCAGTCGTAGGTAATGCCGAGGCCTTCCATGGTCTCGGTGGCGTTGTTCTCTACCACCGCATCGGACTGGGCGACGATGCGGCCGAAGATCTCCTTCCCTTCTTCGGTGCGGAGGTCGACGGTGAAGCTCTTCTTGTTGCGGTACAGCTGGACGAAGGTCGGGTTGTAATTCCACGGCCGGGGCCCCGGCTCGTTGTTCGGGTAGCCGCCCGCGGCGGGCGCGAGGCGGGCGAGCATCTCCCTGGGCGGCCGAGCCAGGGTGCCGCGCGTCATCGGCTGCATCACGTGGGGGTTCTCGGCTTTGAGTACCTCCGCTCCCAGGTCGCCGAGAAGGAGTGTCGCGAACGGTCCCGCCCACACGACACAGAGGTCGATGACGCGAAGACCCTCCAGCGGCAGCCGGGGAGCGGCTGGCGGCGTTCGGCCAGGCCGTGCGCCTGCCGGTTGGGCGAGCTCACTGCGGATCTCTTCGGCGTGCTCGTTTAAGAGCGGCGCGGGCCGCCGCAGTTGCCACGGTGTCTTCGGCATGATGAACGGGCGGCCCGGGATCTCCACCTCGCCGAGCGCTGCATGCCGGGCCTTCGTCCAGAAGCCCCGGTCGCGGAAGTGGGAGTCGGCGAAGATCTCGCTGACGTCGAACAGCGGGCCGCAAAGCACCCGGGCCTCGCGCGCCGCTGCCCATATTTCGCGCTTGGTGTGCGTGACGAGCCATTCGTAGAAGTGGCCTTCGAGCTCGGCGACGTGTTCCGGGTCGAGGAGAACGCCGCGCACGGCCCATTTCGGGTCCTGAAGCCAGTCAGGTTCGCCAAGCATGCGAGCGAAGCGGTCCATGCGGCCGCCGGAGGCTGAGAACTCGACCCACCCATCCGCGCAGGGGTAGACGCCGGTGAGCGCCGGGCGGGCGTCGCGCGACGTGCGCGGGCTGCGCCTTCCCGAGAATTCGAAGGCGATGGTGGAGACGTGACGGCGGTCCGCGCCGAGGAAGTGGCTATCGGCAATCGAGTAATCGACACGCTGACCGATGCCCTGCTGCTTGCTCGCGAGAATTGCCGCGAACGTGGCGGTCGCCGCGGCCGAGCCGGATTCGACGAGAGAGGCCGTGCCGAACATGGTGACCGGCTCACGCTCCGCCACCCCCATCGTGTACATCTCGCCGGCGAACGCGTAGAGCGTGAGTTCGGTGCCTCTGTAATCGCGGTAGGGGCTGTCCTGGCCAAAGTTGCTGATGGAAATGAGCGGCAGGTCTGGCCGCCGGGCGTGAATCACGTCCCACCCGAGGCCGAGACGATCGAGGACACCGGGCCGGAAGCTTTCCACGACGGCATCGGCCCGGTCGATGAGGCGCAGGAAGGTCTCCTTCCCCTCCGCGGACTTCAGGTCGAGCTCGATGGAGCGCTTGTTGGTGTTGAAGTAGAAGAACGTGCCGCTCTTTTCGGGGTGGGGTTGGTCGGCGGGGAAGGGGCCCAGCTTCCGTGCGGGGTCACCGCCGGGGCGTTCGACCTTGATGACGTTCGCCCCAAAGTCGGCGAGGAGCTTGGTGGCGTAGGGCCCGCAGATGTACTCGGTCAGGTCGAGGATGGTGAGGCCTTGAAGCGGTCCGGGCATGCATCAACTCTCCGGCGTAGAACTGCTCGATGCCCGGCCGGTGGGGCGTCGCATCCTAGGGCAGCAGGCGTCCGCGCTGTCAAGGCGGAGGCCGGACTCCGCTACACTATGGTTGAGCATTCACGTGCAAAACACGGAGGCAGCTATGGCCGACGAAAGCACAACCAGCGACCTTTCCGGGAAGGTTGCAATCGTCACCGGTGGAGGCGCCGCCGGCGATGGAATCGGGAACGGCCGGGCTGCAGCCATCCTCCTCGCCCGCGTCGGCGCGAGCGTGCTCGTCGTCGACCGCAAGCTTGAACTGGCCGCGCGGACGGTGGAGATGATCCAGGCGGAGGGCGGCGGCGCGGCCGCGTTCGAAGCTGATGTCACGGATGACGACCAGTGCGCGGCCCTCGTCCGCCAGGCGACGCACCAGTTCGGGCGGCTGGATCTGCTCGACAACAACGTAGGGATCGGCAGCCGCGGGAGCGTGGTCGATGAACGCCCCGACGTTTGGCGACGGGTGATGCAGGTGAACGTCGAGACGATGTTCCTGGTTTCGAAGCACGCGATCCCGGCGATGGTGGCGAGCGGCGGAGGCGGCGCAATCGTCAACGTCTCCTCGATTTCCGCTTTGCGGCCACGCGGGCTGACGGCGTATTCCACATCGAAGGGCGCGGTGATAGCACTCACGCGGGCCATGGCGGTGGACCACGGGCCTGACGGGATCCGCGTGAATTGCGTGGCGCCCGGCCCGGTGTTTACGCCGATGGTGGCCAGGGGAGGCATGAGCGACGCGGCACGCGACCAGCGGCGGCGTGCCTCCTTGCTGGGCATCGAGGGCACTGGCTGGGATGTCGGCAAGGCTGTGCGCTTCTTGCTGTCCGACGAATCGCGCTACATAACCGGGCAGACGCTGGTAGTGGACGGCGGAGCGACGCTGATGGGGCCGTCGCGGTCGCCAGACTGAACGAGCGCGGCGCTATAGTTCGCGCGTCGAGAACGTCGCGGCGAGGAGCACGGAATGGTTGGTCGACTGGAGGGCAAGGTTGCGCTCGTGACGGGCGCGGCGTCCGGGCTTGGGAAGGCGACGGCAACGCTGATGGCGGCAGAGGGCGCGAAGGTGCTCCTGGCCGACATCAACGAGGCGGCCGGATGCGCCGTGGCCGAGGCTATCGGGTCGAATGCCGCATTTACGAAGCTCGATGTCACGTCGGAAGAGCAATGGAAGGCCGCAGTGGACGTGGCGGTGAGCCGATTCGGTTCTCTCACGATCCTGGTCAACAACGCCGGCATTTCGCCCCACGACACGATTGAGGACGGCACGCTGGCAGGCTGGCGCCACATCCACTCGGTGAACGTGGAGAGCGTGTTCCTCGGGTGCCACACGGCCATCCCCGCGATGGTTCGGTCTGGCGGCGGGGCGATCGTGAACATGTCGTCCATCGCGGGTATGCGAGGCGTCGCCGACTACGCTTCCTACGGCTCTGCGAAGGCGGGGGTGCGTAACCTGACGAAGTCGGTCGCGCTATACTGCGCACAAGAGCGCTACAACATCCGCTGCAATTCGGTGCACCCGGGCTCGATCGACACGCCGATCCTGGACGCGGATAAGGCGAAGCACGGCCCGGCCGCGATCACGATGCGCGAAAAGGCTATCCCGATGCACCGCCTTGGGCGTCCGGAGGAGGTGGCCTACGCCGTGGTCTTTTTGGCATCGGACGAGGCGAGTTACATAACGGGCGCTGAGCTCGTGGTCGACGGAGGAAAGACGGTCCGGTAGGCGTCAGTCGCCGGGCACCGAGGCGGGCTCGCTGGTGGCGCTGAGGTTCGCGCCCGTCGCGGGGTCGACTTCGAACGGGCCGGGCAGGTCCAGCTCCTTCGCGAATTCGCGGACGCGCGGGAGCACTTCCGAGCCCATGAGGCGGAGGCTGCGCATGGCGTCATCGTGGGTCATCGCGCCATCGCCGTCCCAGATCATGATGATGCCGGGCCGGACGTTTTCGAGCGCGGCCCGCAACTGCGCCAGAACTGATTTCGGCGTGCCGGCAATGATCCCGCGCTTCGCACGCTGGTCCTGGTAGGTCCCGGGCGTGAAGCCCGTGGTCGAGATGCCCCGGCCTGCGAGGTTGGCGCGGGCGGCGACGGTTGGCAGCATGTTGTGGCGCGACGAGAGGCCGGGAAGTGCCTGGAGCCAGGGCTTGACGGTCCCCTGGTTGCCTTCGAGGAAGGGGTTGCTCGGGCCCTGGAGCAGCTTCTCCGCCGTCGCTTCGGCGAGCTCTTCGGTCTCGTCGACGTGGACCTTGACCATGTAGCCGTAGTTTTGCGGGCCGGCCTCGTAACCGTTGTCGTTCGCGATCTTGCGGTAGATGTCGAAGCACTGGCGGGTGGGCTCCTCGTCGGTGGCGGTCATGATGTACGGGTAGCGCTTGCGGGCGGCCCATTCGAGCGTGTTGTAGCTGAGGACGCCCGGCACCCAAATCGGCATGTGCGGCTTCTGGTAGGGCTTGGCCCAGGGGTTCACGTAGCGGAGCTGGTGGTGGCGCCCTTCCCAGCGGAAGGGACCCGGCTCAGTCCACGTTTTCACGATGAGTTCGTGCGCTTCCTGGAAGCGTTCCCAGTTGAACGGCGTTTGGGCGTTGTGCGAGAGGCTCTCCCGGCCAGTCCCGCGCACCCAGCCGCTGATCAGCCGGCCCTTCGAGATGACATCTATCATCGCAAGCTCTTCGGCGAGGAAGACGGGGTCGCTGCGCACAGCGAGGAGGTTGCCCAGGAGGACGATCTTCGCGCGGGAGGTGATTCTCGCCAGGATTGCCGCTTCGATGTTGCAGACGCTGCCCATGGTGAAGGGCGTGGAGTGGTGTTCGTTGAGCATGAGCCCGTCGAAGCCCATCTGCTCGGCGTAGAGCTTCTCATCGAAGTAGCGGTTGTAGAGGTCGTGGGCGACGTTCGAGTCGTAGTCGGCGTTGCTGAGGACGAGGTCGGTCAGCTCCTCCTTGCTGGCGCCGAAGAAGCGTGCGGCGGGGTCCTGGTAGGGCCGTTCGGTGAAATAGCCGATGAACATGGCCGGGCTACCCCTTTCGCGTTGCCGCTTCGAATGCCGCGACGGTGATTGTCGCCAGTTCTTCCGCTGCTTCCAGGTCGAGGAAATGTCCAGCGCCATCGATGAGGCGGACATTGCAGTTGGGAAGTGCTGCTGCCCATTGGGCAGCGCTCGACGGCGGGATGACGCGGTCCTCGCGGCCCCAGACCACGGTCGCTGGAAGCGTCATTTCGCCGAGCGTCTCGGGCAGTTCGTAGGAGTACATGTACGGCTTCCAGGAGACGCGGGCGATGGTTTCGCGAGAGCGGTCGAGCTGCTCGCGGAGCGCTTTGTCTCGCGGGTCGGGGACGTGACGCTCGAAGCTCTCGGCGCTACTGAAGCCGGCGCGGAGGTAGGCGATCTGTTCCTCCATGACCTGGTCGAGAATGAACCCTTCGTCCGGCTTGAGGCCGGCCGGAGCGGCCAGGACCAGCGCTGCGATTTCGGGATGCGCGAAGGCGGCCATTTCGGCGGCGACCCAGCCGCCAAACCCGAGTCCAACGAGTCGCGCAGGCTGAGCTTCCTCGCGAAGGCGAGCATGACTGCGGCGTGGTCGCGGGGATGACGGGCCCACTCGGCACGCGGGGATTCGCCAAAGCCCGGAAGGTGCGGGGCGTAGACGGTGAAGCCCGCCGCGAGCGCCTGGTGGAGCGGCGTCCAGCCCATGGGCCCGACGTCGTGGTGAAGCACGACCAGCGGCGATCCGGAGCCGCAGGTGACGACGTGGACCGCCCCGGTGCGAAGCTCGATTGTCTGCGCGGACGGGGCTGTGGCCTGCACCATGGCTGCACTCTACCGTCCCGGCTTCGGCCTGAGAAACGGCACCGCCCGCGGTGCGCGGTGTATCGTCTCCGCCGGAGGAGCCAACCATGCCCGACCCATCATCCTGGCTGCAGCAGGTGCAGGAAGAGATCATCGAGCCGGAGCGGCCCATCTGCGACCCGCACCACCACCTCTGGGACCACCCCGGCAACCGCTACCTGCTCGACGAACTGATGGGCGACATCGGCAGCGGGCACAACGTCGTGAGCACCGTGTTCGTGGAGTGCGCATCCATGTACCGCGCGAATGGGCCGGAGCCGATGAAGCCCGTGGGCGAGACCGAGTTCGTCCAGGGCATCGCGGCGATGAGCGCGAGTGGCGGATATGGATCAGCGCGGGCGGCTTCGGCGATCATCTCGTACGCGAACCTGGCGTTGGGCGACGCGGTGCGGCCAGTGCTTGAGGCGCACATCGCGGCGAGTCCGAATCGGTTCCGCGGGATTCGGCACGCCGCGGGCTGGCACGCGAGCCCGGACATCCGCAACTCACACACGAATCCTCCCGAGCACCTCTTCATGGATGCGAAGTTCCGCGAAGGTTTCGCGCATCTGGGAAGCCTCGGGCTGTCGTTCGAGGCGTGGCTCTATCACCCGCAGATCCCGGAACTGACCGACCTTGCTCGGGCGTTCCCGGACGTGCCGATCGTGCTCGACCACTTCGGTGGGCCGCTGGGACTGGGGCCGTACGCGGGCCGGGCCGATGCGGTGTTCGAGGATTGGCGACGGTCGATCGACGAGCTGGCGAAGTGCCAGAACGTAGTGGCGAAGCTGGGCGGATTGAACATGCCGCTAAACGGGTTCAACTGGCACAAGCGGGACAAGCCGCCGACATCCCAGGAACTGGCCGACGCTACGCGCCGCTACTACTTGCACACGATCGAACGGTTCGCTCCGGAGCGGTGCATGTTCGAAAGCAACTTCCCGGTGGACAAGGTGAGTTGCTCGTACGCCGTGCTCTGGAACTCGTTCAAGCGGCTGGTCGCAGACTTCCGGGAAGACGAAAAACAGGCGATGTTCCATGACACGGCAGCGCGTGCGTACCGGATCGGTTCGGTGTAGAGGACTGACCTATTGTGGCCGCGGTTGACGGCGTGGCGCGCGCACCCTAGCTTCACCCGTGGCCGCTCGTCTG
This sequence comes from Tepidiformaceae bacterium, assembly GCA_041477975.1. Lineage (GTDB taxonomy): Bacteria > Chloroflexota > Dehalococcoidia > Tepidiformales > Tepidiformaceae > JBGOVF01. The sequence goes on along the minus strand of JBGOVF010000031.1, from coordinate 332 downwards.
CGGCCACCAGCCAGTGATTCACGGTCACCCGGTCCGCGCTGGCCGCGCCGACGCGGATGCCCGCGCCGGAGGAGGCCACGCTCATGCCGTACGACAAGCCCATTCCCGAGCCCAGTCCGCACGCGAAGCCATTCTGGGAGGGCGCGAAGGCGGGAAAGCTGATGCTTCCGCGCTGCACTAACTGCAATCGCGTGCACTGGTATCCTCGGCTCATTTGCCCGCACTGCCATTCGATGGAACTGGAGTGGGTGGAAGCGAGCGGTGAGGGCCGGATCCACACCTTCGCCGTGCAGCACCGGGCGTTCGGCGCGTGGGCGAAGGAAGCGCCGTTC
>JBGOVF010000491.1:0-2801 GCA_041477975.1 Tepidiformaceae bacterium | reverse complement strand
GGCGGACGGACGCGCACCCAGCGCTTCGCGCCTTCTAGCGGCAACGGCGTGTCTTCAACCAGTTCGAAGCCGAGCTTCTGCGTATAGAAGGCGATCGCCTCGTCGTACTCGCGCACGACCAGCGCCAGGCGCCCGATGGACGTTGCCATCGTTACTTCGGGGCGCGCGGCGGGAGTTCGCAGAGGTAGTCGCGAGCCTGGTTGCGCTTCCTCCAGAGCGTGGTGTTGCCCTGGAGGTCGAGCGCGGTCCAGCGTTCCTCGCCCTCGGGTTCGGCGATCGGAAGAATGGCGCCGCGCAGGCGGCCATTCGCGTAAACCTTGTAGCTGACCGCGAACCGATCTTCCCCGCTATCAGGTGTTCGTTCGCGCAGTTCGCGGGCCGGGCCGCCCTTCGTCATCGGGAACCTCGTGTGGTGAGAATTGCGGCGCTAACTGTCGCGCCCCTATTCGACCAATTTCTGGCGCTGGCGACAAGCGGCAGATCGCGTTTGGGAGAGAACCGTAACGTGGAGGGGCAGTTTGAGCACCCATTCCGGGTGCAGGCGGTGATACGCTGCTGGAAATCGCCCGAGAGACAATTGGGCGCGGGGTTCCGGCCCGCTCCGATCGCCTCGGGCGTTTGGAGAAGCCGCTTTCCCAGAAATGCGCAGGTCCCGGCCTGGCGCGCTTCGAAGGCGGCTTTTCGGCGCGCTGGAGGCTGGTTCGCCGGGTGAGGTAATTGGCCCGCGCGCTGCGCTACAGTGCGGACATGCCCGAGTTTCTGCGGCGAAAATGCGGCAGGCCGCCATCGCCCGGTACGTTCACCCCGGCCGAGGCGCGTCTTCTGCCGTTTCTCGCCCGCGGTTTGACAAACGCCGAGATCGCGGCCCAGACCGGGCTAAGCGTCCACACCGTGCATACACACGTCGCGAACATGCTCGCGAAGTCGGGCGCGGCGGGCCGCCACGAGCTGGCGCGAGTACGCGCGGACGGCGGCGCCGGCGCCGCGTGGCCGCTCATGCGAATCGTCGTAGGGGCAGTCCTCTGCAGCACAACGGCGGTCGCTATCACTACGCTTGTGCTCGCGAGCCGGAACGGAGACGAAGGCCCTGCACTGGCACGGGCCACGGCCTTCACGCCGTTCCCGACTTCGACAGCCACCCCGCAACCGACGCCCTTCGGAGGCCCCGCTGTGGCCGAACTGGTGACTCGGCCCCTGCGCATGCCGCCGCTCGCGGCGGGCGATAAGTGTCCCGTGCAGGCGCCTCGCACGGTCAATCCGACGTTCGGGCCGGCGACCGGCAGCGGGCCTGCGTATCTGGTGGGGCTGACCACGGCTTCGGCCTTACCGAACTTCTATCACGGAAACGCCAGGCCGCCGCCCCCATACGAGGAGTGGGGCACTGCCAAGACGCTCGTCGTGGTCGAACCACCAGAACAAGGTCCCGTGGTCCTTCGCGGCCGCCGTCTCGATGCTGCCGGCACGGTCGCCTTCGAAGCAGGCGACGCCGCCGTCTCCCAAGAGCTGATCTTGGCCGCTCCGCATGTCGGGAACGCCGCGGGCTGGTTCGAGGACGTCTTCGAAACCCTGGTGAAGGATCCCGGTTGCTACGCCATTCAGATCGACGGCGTCGGTTTCTCGGAAGTCACCGTCTTCCAGGCCGTGTTCTAATCGCCACCAGCCATCAGCTCGTGACGTCGGCCAGGATCGTCTCCGCGGCTGGCATGCGCGCCGACTGCGCTGCCGCGACCGCCACGGGCCGCCGCCCCAGCGCCAGTGCGGCGCCGCCCGCGAGCAACACCGCACCGGCTGAGAAGAGGTAGGCGGGTCGTAGGTCGGGAACCGCTTACCCGGCGCGCCTAGAATGCGGCTTCGATACCGCCACAGGGAGCCAAGCCCATGATCCGTGACATCGAGCACGTCCTCGCCTACCGCGACCCCGAGCACGCCTGCAACCAGGGGAGCATCATCCGGCTCGCGAACGGCGAACTGCTGTTGGGCTACAACGAGGAGCGCGGGCGTTCGCATTCGGATAGCGGGCAGTCGTGCTTCGTGCGTTCGAAGGACGGCGGGCGGACGTGGGATCCTGCGAGCCGCACGGTCGTTTGGCCGTACACGGAGTACGGCGGCAACTGGGATTGCGCCTTCGCCCAGGTTTCGAACGGCGACATCCTGATGCACACCCGCACGTGCAGCTTCATCGCGCCGAAGGGGTTGAAGGAGATCGCGGAGCAAGTCATTGGGCCGCCACCCGGCCGACCGGAGCGGCTGAAGCGCCAGACCGGCTACGCGCTCTGCCGTTCCAGCGACAACGGCGCGTCGTGGACGACGGGCATCCCGGTGAACACGGCGCCGATGTCCGAATCCGGCCTCGGGCGGTACGTCTGCGGCGGGTCGGGCGCGGGGCACATCATCGAACTGCCTGACGGCGGGCTGCTGCTGCCGCTGCACGGGACGATCATCCGCGAGTGGCCGACGATGGCCGGCGAAACGCCGCGCGTGTTCGTGCTGCGCTCGGATGACGGCGGCTTCAACTGGGAGTACTGGGCGACCGTGGCCTACGACCCGGGGCACATCCTCACGTTCGCTGAAGCGGGGATGACGCGGTTGCTCAATGGCAGGCTCATCTGCCTGATGCGCACGGAGGCGCGGCCCGGCCGCTTCGACAACATGTGGTTGGCCAGCTCGGACGACGACGGCGCAAGCTGGAGCCGCCCCGTGCGGACGAAGCTCTGGGGCTACCCGGCGGACGTGGTACAGCTCTTCGACGGGCGTGTGCTGGCTGTCTACGGCTACCGCAAGGCGCCGTGGGGCGTGCGCGG
>JBGOVF010000017.1:0-13773 GCA_041477975.1 Tepidiformaceae bacterium | reverse complement strand
GTTCTCGAGAACGGTAAGCAGCGAGATGATCCCGCTCGTGGGGAAGTAGACGTGTTCGGCGGCATCGCCCGCTTCCTGCAAGGTCTCCCGCATCCTCAGCGGATGGACCTCCAGGTGCGGGAGCATGCGTTCGTACTCGTCGGGGACGATCGCCGCGAGGAGTAGGTTCTGTGATTGACCGTGCAACGACATGTCGTGTGCCGACCCCAATGCCGGGCGAGGAGAACACTCGCCCTCAGGTGCGCCTTGAAGCATAACTCATCCTGCACGGCGCAAGGTGGCCTCGCCCGCAGGGCAGATCCGCTCTGTGAAAAACATGCAGACGCCCGTGAGTAACGTCTGCTTGGACGCAGCCGCGAACGCGGCTGTCCGTTCGCATAAGGGGGTCACGATGCTGGGGAAAGAGACATCCATCGCTGTGGGCTCGGGTTCAAGCGCCGCGGATCCCGTTGCCGCTTCGCTGCAGGCTCGCCAGGCGGAACGAGCGAAAGATGGGCTGCAGGACGAGCAGGCGTCATCGGTCCGAACCTGGGTGGTGGACCTGGCATCCGGCAGAATCGTCCGCGGGCAACCGATCGATCAAGACACGGTGGACGATCAAGATACGGAGGAACGGTGAAACAGAGGAGAAACAACCCTATTGCACCGCAAGTCGTGCGCAGAGGAGAACACTGATGGAGAAGGATTCAATGGAGAACAAGCTCACGGGTAAAGCGAACCAGCTGACTGGCACTGCCCGAACGAAGCTCGGCGACATCGCCAGGGACGAAGAGATGGAACGGAAGGGACGCGAACAGCACCGCAAGGGTGATGCCCAGGAGGCGCTCGGCAAGGCCCAGAACCAGGCGAACCGAGCGAAGGACAAGGTCAGGGATGCCGTCGAAAACGTCGCCGACAAGCTGAAAGACGTCGCCGATCGCTAGCGTCGAGGGGGCTCTGGCGGCCAGGATGCGTTCTGCTGGAGCAGTTCTGCCCAACGGCTCCGGAGATTCCGCCCCTGGCCGGCCCCCGGCGTTGTCAACGCGCGGCCCCTGTAAATCCGTCGTAAACGCTCAATCATGGTGAAGGACGCTGTAATGGAAGACTTTTTGTGGGGCCTCGTCAACGGCATCACCGCGTGGCCGCTACTGATCCTTCATGTCTTCAGCATCTGGGATCGTTACCCCGTCTACAACGTCGTGCGAAACGGCGGCTGGTACCAGTTCGGCTTCCTCATCGGCGCCGGCTCACCAATCCTGGGCCTGTTCTCCGGACGAGATCGCATCACCAGGCGTCTCCCCTTTTTGAGCTCCTGATCCTTCGACCATCGGCCCCGCCGCCACGCGGCGTGAGTGACCTCAGTTCGATCCAGACGCTACGGCTTCCGGCTTTCGATCGTCTGGCGCTGGAAATGCCAGATAACGGCGAGAAACAAGAGCGCGATCCAGCGGCGCTGACGGTCTGGCGCCAGACGCCCGCCCTTGCCCTTCGTCCTACCGAAGGGTGTAGAAGCCCCCGCTCAGGAGCACGACCAGCAGGACGATCAAGAGCAGGACGAACAACGGGCTCATGCCTGAATCCGAACCCCTTCCGCGGTAGTAGAAGCCGCCTCCACCGAAGGCGAAAACCAGCACCACGACGATAAGAATGAGCAGGAGCATGACAATCAACCTCCGGGAAGACTGGCAGCGATCCAAGCGTCGCGCCCCTGAAAATGCTCGCACCGGGCCCGCCCTCGGCCCACGGCCGATCGGCCCACCGCGGCGGGCTGTGTGTCCCGACAGCAGACGAGACCGGCCGATCCCTTCGCGGTCGCACGCCCGACGACTCTGCCAGTTTGCGACAGACAGCCAGGGGTACGGTGATGACGCGAGTCCCCTACAAGGCGGCCAATTGCCCGGCACTCGCAGAAGGAATCCTCGAATGCTCAACCTCAAACGCAAGCTGCAGCACCTGGTGTCCAAGGGCGAGGAAGGCCACGCCTATGCCTATGGCGGCGGCGGGCTGGGGCTGGTGCTCGTCGTCGTTTTACTCGTGCTCCTGCTGCGGTAGTCGCGGCGTGGCCCGGCCACGCAGTAGAAGGCGACCGGCGCCTCGAACCAGTCGGCACGGTGCCCGCTCCGCGCCGGCTTGCGCCCCTCGCCAGGCAAAAGCGGGCGTTGACAACGTTTCTGAAAGGTAATGCGTCCCATGGAACTCTGGATGGTGATCCTGATCGCCGCCGCCGCCGTACTCGTGACCGCGGTAGTCGCACGAAGAATGAAGGCTCGACGTCGGCTGCAAAGCACGAAGCGGCTGCAAGGCAAGTTCGGGAGCGAATACGGCACCGCTATCGGCGGTGCCGGCCGGAAGAAGGGTGAAGCGGAACTCGAGAAGCGTGAACAGCGAGTCGGAGGATTCGATTTGCGTCCCCTCGCGGCTGCGGAAGCCGAACGTTTTAGCGGACTTTGGACCGCCACCCAGGCACGCTTCGTCGATGACCCGGGCGGGGCTATCGCCGATGCGGATCGGCTCCTGAGCGAGGTCATGCAGACGCGCGGCTACCCCGTGAGCGACTTCGAACAACGCGCCGCCGACATCTCCGTGAACCATCCCGAATTCGTTGCGAACTACCGCGCGGCGCATGCCCAGGCGGTCCGCCATTCGCACGGCGAGACCTCGACCGAGGACTTGCGCCAGGCGATGATCCATTACCGCTGGCTGTTCACCGACCTGGTCGCACAGGACCAGCCCGTCCCCCTAGCCGCGTCCGCATAACTTGGGCAACAACTCGCCCCACGCGTTTACCAACCCGGCGCGTGGGGCGGCCGCAGGGCCCCTGGCCGAACGGCCAGTCTTTGCGGTAGCTCCCGCCACGCCGCACACTGGAAGTTCGATTCACCTTTGCGGAGGGCGCGCGTGAGCAGCTATGACTTGATCCAGGACCTGGCGACCGGGAAGCGCCCGGATGCCGAACTCGTGCGCCCCTCCGCCATCATGCCGTTCGTAATCGAATCCGATGGCCGCCGCGAGCGCGCCTACGACATTTACTCCCTGCTCCTCAAGGAACGGATTGTGTTCCTCGGCACGCCGATCGACGCCATGATCGCGAACATCGTCATTGCCCAGCTTCTCTACCTCGCCCGCGAGGACGATGAGAAGGACGTCATGATGTACATCAACTGCCCGGGCGGAAGCGTGACCGCCGGCCTCGCCATCCTGGACACGATGAACCTGATCCGCCCCCGCGTCTCAACGGTCTGCATCGGGCTGGCCGCCAGCATGGGCACGGTCTTGCTCGCCTCCGGGGCCAAGAGCAAGCGCTACGCCCTCCCGAACTCCACGATCCACCTGCACCAGGTGCTCGGTGGCGCCCAGGGCCAGGCCCGCGATATTGAGATCCAGGCGCGCGAGACGCTTCGCCTTCAGAGGGTCCTGCGCGAGATCATCCAGGCGACCACCGGCCAAACGATGGAGCGGATCGAGCACGACACCGACCGCGACTTCTGGCTGGACCCTCTGGCGGCCAAGGACTACGGCCTGATCGATGAGATCCTGGAGCGTCCGGCCCAGGCCGCCGTGGCGATTAACGCCAGCCCGAACGGGAAGGCTTAAGCGCCGGCGGAGCTAGTGCTGGGCCGGGTCTTCGTATCCGCAGGCGCAACCTTTCGGCAAGTGGGGACCCCACCGAAGGAACTCGGGCGCCAGGCTCGCGCCATTAGGCCACTCCGCGCCGCCGACGGGATCGATCTCCACCTTCGAGAACAGCGAGAAGTCTCGCAGTTCGGCGAGGACGCCAGCGCGCAATTCCGGCTCGACGTTCACTGAGCGACAGGTCCCATCTGAGAACGTCACTTCGAGAATGGCAGGTCGCCGGGCCGTAGCGTGGATCGCTTTCGTCTTCATCGGTTCCATTATGCCAGAGGCTCGATCTTCAGGGGCGCCTCGCTTGCGCGGGCGAGGTCCCAGTTTCGCACCAGTTCCGCCCTATGCAGCGCCGCCCACTCACGAACGAACCGACCTGGCCTCCGCGGAAAGTCGCCGACGATCGTCCAGTCCGCATCGAACAGCACCTCCACATCCTCTCCGGCCTAGAACGCGTGGAAATGCGGCGGGTTGTGATCGTCGTGGTACATGTAGACCGTGATGCCGTAGAACGCGCTTATACGTGGCATTTCACCCGGCCGCCGCTATCCGGCTCATCCCCATGTACGGCTGAAGCACCTCGGGGATGTCGATCGATCCATCTTCCCGCTGGTAGTTTTCGATCACGCCGATCATCGTCCGCGGCAACGCAAGCCCGCTCGCGTTGAGGAGATACGGGTGCCGTGTCGAGGCGTCGGCCGAAGGCCGGTACCGGATGCTCGCTCTGCGCGCCTGGAAGTCGAGGCAGTTGGAAACCGAGCTGACTTCCAGCCACTCGCCCTGCCCGGGCGCCCAGATCTCGATGTCGCATGTCTTGGTCGCACTGAAGCCGATATCCCCCGAGCACAGTTGCAGCACGCGATATGGGAGGCCGAGCAGCTCCGGGATCAGACGGGCGCGTGCGAGCAAACCCTGGAACTCCGCTTCGCCCTGCTCCGGCTCGCAGTACACGAACATCTCCACCTTCTCGAACTGGTGGCCACGCTTGATCCCGCGAACATCCCGCCCGGCGCTCATCTTTTCCCGCCGAAAACAGGGCGTGTGTGCCACGAACCGCATGGGCAGCTTGCCCGGGGGGATGATCTCGTCCCTGTACAGGTTGACGAACGCCACCTCAGCCGTGGGAATGAAGTAGAAGTCCTCTTCCGCGTCGCGGTAAAGGTTGTCGCGGAACTTTGGAAGCTGGGCAGAGGCATACAACGACACCTCGTTGAGCATGTACGGGAGATAGCACTCGCTAAACCCCGCCGCCGCGTGCTCGTTGAGCATGAATTGAATGAGCGAGCGTTGCAGCTTCGCAAGCGGGCCGCGGAGCGTGTAGAAGCGTGAACCCGACATCTTGGCGCCCCGCGCGATGTCCAGCCCGCCGACGATCTCCCCGATGTCCCAGTGAGGCCGAGGCGTGAACGCGAAGTGCGGGATCTCTCCGACGGTTTCGACCACCACGTTCGAAGTCTCGTCCGGTCCCTTGGGCACATTCGGGTCAAGGATGTTCGGGACTTCGGACAGCTTGTCGTGGAGTTCAGTCTCGATCTTCTTGAGGCGCGCATCGAGGCGGTCAATCTCGTCGCCGACGAGACGCATTTCGGTGATGCGGACCTCCCGTTCGGCCGCGTCCTTCGAAGCCCCGATCGCCTTGCTCACTGTGTTCCGTTTCGCCCGCAACTGTTCCACCTGCTGAAGCAGTTCGCGCCGGTCTTCGTCCAGTAGAAGGATCCGGTCGATGGGCGCGGTGGTGTTGCGTAACAGCACGTCGCGCTTCACGCGGTCCACGTTTTCGCGGATGTACTGGACGCTAAGCATGAGGTGGCTCCAGGGCCGCGGCGGCGGCGAGTGCACGAATGCCGAGGAGACGCACATCCTCGGCAACTGGCGCGAGCGTACCATCGGGCGCCGGGAGGGAAAACGACTCCGCGAGCTCCCCGCCGGTCACCCAACGGTGTGCCCCGTGTGGGATCGCTACCTCGAAGTTCACCGGCCCGGCCGCCCGGGTGAAGTAGACGTGGTCGATGTGCTGGTGGAACGCCTGGTCTGGCCGGACGATGTCCTCCACCAGGATCACCGCCGGGGGCGGAAGGATCGCCGGCCCGAGACAATCCAGCAGGTCCGGCGGCGGGATGACGGTTACTTCCACCCCACTCTCCTCCAGCGCCTCCCGAAGTGCGCCCTGCACCGGATCCTCGTTCGGCTCCAGGTGCCCGCCGGGCGGCAGCCACATCTTCAGCTTGTGGTGCCAGAGAAGCAGCGTCCGGCCACGACTGACGACGTAGGCCGTCGCCGTGTGGTGGCGTTCGAACGGCGTCCCGGCGGTCATTCCTTCAGGGACTTATGCGGCGGGAAGAGGATCACCTCGCGGATCGAACTTTGCCCGGTGAGCAGCATGACCAGGCGGTCGATCCCCATCCCGAAGCCACCAGTCGGCGGCATGCCGTGCTCCAGGGCGAAGAGAAAATCCTCGTCCACGAGTTCGACCTCGTCGTCGCCCGCCGCGAGTAGGGCGAGTTGCTGGTCGAACCGGGAACGCTGTTCGATGGGGTCGTTCAATTCCGTGTACGCGTTGCCCAGTTCGAACCCCGCGACGAAGCATTCGAACCGTTCAACGAGCCGGGGGTCTTCGGGTTTCCGCTTGGCCAGCGGCGAAAGCTCCACCGGGTAGTCGAGCAAAAACGTCGGCTGGATGAGGTTCGGCTCGACGTAGTGCGACATCGCGTCGTCGCAAAGCTTCCCGTAGCCGGCCGTATCCGCGACATCCAGTCCACGCCGCCGGAGCTCGGGCCGCAGCCGTTCGGCGTCCGGAAATTGGCCCAGCTCCAGGTCGCCGAACTCGCGGAGGGCGTCGTAGAACGTGATCCGCCGCCAGGGCGGGTTGAGCGAGATCTCGTAGTCGCGAAACGTAACAGCGGTAGTGCCGAGCACGTCGCTCGCGACGCCGCTCACCATCTCCTCGACCATGCAGGCTACGTCGTTGTAATCGGCGTAGGCCTCGTACGTCTCCATCATCGTGAACTCCGGGTTGTGCTTGTAACTCATCCCTTCGTTGCGGAAGTTCCGGCCGATTTCGTAGACCCGTTCGAAGCCGCCGATGAGCAGCCGCTTGAGGTGCAGTTCCAGGCTGATGCGCAGCACGCGGTCCTCGTCGATGGCGTTGAAGTGGGTCACGAACGGCCGCGCTGCCGCCCCGCTTTCCGCCTCGTGGAGGATGGGCGTTTCCACCTCGAGGAATCCGCGTGAATCCAGGAACCGCCGGATCCCCGCGACCACCCGGCTGCGGATCGTGAACGTCCGGCGCGTTTCCTCGTTCGCCATGAGGTCCAGGTAGCGCCGCCGCTGGCGCAGCTCCGCATCGGCCAGGCCGTGGAACTTCTCTGGCGGGGCATGCAGGGCTTTCGCGAGCATCGTCCAGTGCGTGGCTGCGACCGTGGGCTGCCCGGTGCGCGTGCGCATCGGCGCGCCGCCGACGCCGATGAAGTCCCCGAGGTCTATCAGCCTGAGCGAGTCGTAGTGTTCGAGGGCGTTCTGGCGCATCAACACCTGCACGCGCCCGCTGCCGTCCTGGAGGTCGATGAACGTGGCCCGGCCCATATCGCGCTTCGCCATGACCCGCCCGCAAACCGTAGCCTTCACGTCCGGCAGCTCGGCCTGCCCTTCCGGGAGGGCCGCCACGAGGGCTTCAATATCCCGGGCGGTGTGGGTGCGGATGGCACGTGGGGGATAAGGGTCTATCCCCGCAGAACGAAGCTGTTCCAGCTTCGCGACGCGCTGCGCCATCAGTTCATCCACGTCGCCAATTCTCCTTCGCCAACGAAAAGGCCGCCATCGGGCGGCCCTCCAGACACGCCGGCCACCACAGTCAGTCGATCTTGACCACCTTCACCTTGATCACGCCCTTGGGCACGTTCACGTCGATGATGTCGCCGACCGCGCGCCCGAGCAGGGCAGCGCCGACGGGCGATTCATTGGAGATCTTGCCGTTCGCCGGGTCTGCCTCCGGCGCGCCCACGATCTGGTAGTGACGCTTCTTTCCATCCTGGTCGACTTCGACACCTGAACCAACCATCACGCGGCCGGCCTTATGCGCGCCCTTCTCGTCGATGATCGTCGCCCGCCGCAAGATGTCCTCGATTTCGAGGATGCGGCCCTCGACCATGCCCTGCTCCAACTTGGCATCGTCGTATTCGGCGTCGTTTTGGCTCGTGCCCTGCTCCTGGGCATTGTGGATGCGCTCGGCCACGGCGCGGCGCTGAAGGCGCAACTCCTCGAGATCGTCTTCGAGCTTTGCTTTTCCTTCACGTGTCAGCGGAACTGGCTTGTCGCTCATGCACTACCCTGTTCAAGCTATCGCGAGCAAAAAAAATCGACTGAGGCCCAATACGCCTCAGTCGCTGCGATTATAGGCTCGCCGCGCGCTCGCTCGCAAACAGCCGCACTGGAGAACGCCCCGAAGTGAGTACAGGTTGGGAACCGCCGCGGGAAGGCGAACGGACAGCTCTTCCGGCCATCAACGAACCGCCGGCGCCCGCACCGCAGCCTCACTCGCCGCCCGTTCGCCGGGCGACTGATGGACTGGAGTGGCGCTCCCACCCGATCGAGGTGGTCCCCGCCGCGCCCCCGCCTCTTCCGCCACCGCCGCCCACCCGTGGCGCTTCGAGTCTCGCCCTCGTTGCCGGCGTGGCACTTGCCGCGGCTATCATCGGCGGCCTGATCGCCGGGGCCTCGGTCTTCGTTCTGACAGGAGGCGATAGCGGCCCGCCTGCCGGCCCGGCGCAGTCTGGCCCGACAACGCAACTCACCGTCCAGCAGACCAGCGCCGTCACCGATGTGGCCCGGAAGGCACGCCCCGGGGTCGTCAAGATCGAGAGCAGCAAGCAGACGAACCAGGGGACGGAGAAGGATGTCGGCAGCGGCGTTGTGCTTGATACCGCCGGGCACATCCTCACCAACGCGCACGTGGTCATGGGCGCCGGCTCCTTGACGGTCACTCTTTCCGATGGAACGCAGAGGCCCGCCATCCTCGTCGGCGCTGACTATCCCTTCACCGACATCGCGGTGCTGCAGATCGGCCCGACGTCCGTGACGCCCATCCCGATCGGCGATTCAGCCAGGCTCGTCCTGGGCGAAACCGTCATCGCGATTGGCAATCCGCTCGGCGATTTCGATGGCACCGTGAGCGTTGGCGTAGTCAGCGGGCTGAACCGGCGCCGCACCTTCGATGCCGTGCGCCAGGATGACCTGATCCAGACTGACGCCGCGGTCAACAACGGGAGCAGCGGCGGGGCCTTGTTGAACCTGGCGGGGCAGTTTGTAGGGATGCCGACCGCGATCCTGCGCCAATCGCAAGGCGGCCAGGCCGTGGAGGGCATCGCATTCGCCTTGCCGGCGAACCGGATTATTGCAATCGCGAACCGAATCATCGCGGAGAACACCTCTTATCCGCGGCCAGGCCTCGGATTGAGTCACACGGACCTCAACCCCGAAATCCTTTCCCGGCTTCCACGCCAGGCGGTGCAAGAGGGTGCGCGAATCAATGCGCTGGACCGCGGTGGCCCGGCGGAGGCGGCGGGCATCCTCGCCGGTGACATCATCACCCGCATCGGCGACCAGGACGTGAACCTGGGCAACCCGCTTCTCAACGCCCTGATGAGCTTCGAGCCGGGCCAGACCGCGAAGGTTGTCCTCAACCGCAATGGCCGGATAATCGAGGCCGAGGTTCGCCTTGGCAAACAGAACTAGCATCACCTCCGGGGTCGGTCGGGTCGCGCGCGAATGACGCGCCGCGGCGGGCAACTGCCGTGGGGCGCGGGCTCCCAGGGCGGACTCTACGGAGGCAGGCGAAACAACGGCTACGGGCGCCTCGTGACGATGGCCCTCATCGTCCTCGGGCTGGTCGCGCTCGGCTACTTCCTCTTCACACGGGCCTGCGGCGGCACAGACTGCACGAACTACTACTGTCCATCGGACCGCACGATAGCCGTTCCGGAAGGCTACGAGCTGATGACGCGCATCTTCGCTTACAACGACAGGAAGGGCACTGTTCAGCCCGGCACGAACCTCGCCGTCCAGGTTCAGCTCACAAAGGCCACCACCGATCAGCGCGCCCTGAGCTTCTACCGCTACGTCGAAGAAACGAAGAACTGGGAGCCTATCGCCCCGGCCCTCCTCGAGCCGCAGGGCAAGGTGGTGAGCGCCACGTTCACCGAAACACCAAAAGTGATGGCGGTCCTTCGCCGCAACTCGCCCGGTGGCAGCGTAGTGGCCTACCTCAAACACGGAGACAACCTGCACAAGGATGCCGTGGGCAGGGTGACGCTCGTGCACACCATCGATTTCACGCCGTCAGCCGATGGCTCGGTCGCGGGCGACCTCAGCACCAACATCAAGCAGGACGGGAGCTTCGACTTCTACCCGGTGATCTCGGCGAACGCAGGTTCACAGGGCGCGGTGGCCATCGTTTCGAACATCCTCGCGACGCCGGCCGCACGCTCGGATCACGTCCGGAAGATCGTGAAGAAGGCCGCGGACGCGGGCGTCAAAGGCATCGACATCGCCTACCTCGACCTCCCCGCCACAGACCGGACCTCCTTCACTCTCTTCGTCGCTGAGCTCTACCAGGCGCTGCACGCGCAAAACAAGCAGCTCACGCTTCTGCTGCCAGCGCCGCTGAAGACGCAGAGCAGGATCGACGAAGGCGCCTACGACTACGCCGAGCTGGCGAAGAGCACCGATGCTATCGAGATCGCCCCGTACCGCGACCAGGGCACGTACCGGCTGGATATGCCTGACACCCTTCAGTACCTCGTCGATCGCGTGCAGCCGGCCAAGCTGGTCCTGACGGTGAGCCCGTACGCGACCGAGAAAGGCACCGAAGGAGTGCACACCCTTTCGCTGGCGGACGCGATGACCATCGCCACGCAGATTTCGGTGAACGGCGACCAACTGACTACCAACAGCAACGTCGAACTCGTGGGCACGAACATCAACAGGAACGAACAACTCTCGGGCATCGGTTGGTACGCAGACACCGCGTGCGTCGCCTTCACCTACAAACAGGCCTCGGGCGGCGGATCGCGGACAGTCTGGATCGAGAACTTCTTTAGCATCGGGTTCAAGCTGGAGTTCATCTCGCGGTTCAAACTGGGTGGTGTCGCAATCGAAGATGCCAGCGACAACCCGTTCCTGGGCAACATCTGGCCCGCGCTCGTGCCCTACATCACCACGGGGCAGCCGATTCTCATGCAGCCGAACAAGAACGATCTGCAGCCCCAGTGGAAGGTGAGCGACAACGGCGGCTCGATCGATGACACGGGAAAGGGCGTAGCCCGCTGGGCTACGCCGGCCAACCCGGGCACCTACACGATTACGCTCACGGTCAGCGACGGCGTGGCACTCTTTGCGAACGAAGTTGCAGTGAATGTGAAAGCCCCGGTTGGCCGCACACCGGCGGCCGGGACGCCCGTGGCCACCGCGACGCCGGGCCGATAGCGTGGCCGCCGCGAAGCTTCGCATCGCAGGAGGCACTGCGCGCGGCATCCCGCTCACCGAGCCGCGCGGCCATCGGCTGCGCCCCACCTCCGGACTGCTTCGCGAAGCCATTTTCAACATTCTCGGCGACCTGGTGGATGGCGCCGCGGTCCTCGACCTCTACGCCGGCACCGGCGCCCTCGGCATCGAAGCGCTCAGCCGGGGCGCCTCCGCGGCAACCTTCGTCGATTCGGAAGCGGCCTCGTGCCAGGCCATCCTTCAGACGCTCGCGCGGGCCGGGCTGGCGGCGAACGCGACAGTCCTGCGGGGTCGCCTGCCGGCCGCGCTCGCGTCTATCGGAGGGCCGTTCAACCTGATCTTCCTCGACCCGCCCTATCAGGATGACGCCGTCGAAACGCTTCTCAAGCTGCCGCCTCTCCTGGTACCGGGCGGACTGGTCGTCTACGAACACGCGAGCCGGTACAATCCGCCGGAACGCCCGGACGGCCTGCGGCTGACCGAAAGGCGTGTCTACGGTGACAGCGCCATCGCGTTGTACGGCCCGCAGGAGGGCGAATGAGGATCGCAGTCTACCCGGGTGGGTTCGACCCCATGACCAACGCCCACCTGGACCTTGTCGAACGGATGACACACCTGTTTGACCGGATCATTGTCGCCGTCGTGAAAGGCCGCGAGAGCGGCTCCACCATGTTCAGTTGGGAGGAACGAGTACGCCTGGTTCGTAAAGCCATCGAAGACCTGCCCCAGGTGGAGGTTGAAGGCTTCGATGAACTCGTAGTTGAGTTCGCCCGGCGCAAAGGCGCGTGCGCGCTCGTCCGCGGCATCCGCGCCGTCAGCGACTTCGAAGCGGAATTCGCAATGGCGATGATGAACCGGAAAATGGCGCCCCATCTCGAATCGGTCTACTTGATGGCCAGCCAACAATACCTCTACGTCAGCGCCAGCCGCATCCGCGAGGTATCCAGGCTCGGCTACGATGTGGCGGACCTCGTACCGCCGCACGTCCGCACCGCTATCCGCGAGAAGCTCGGACTGTAGGAGCTTTCGCCCCCAGGGCACACGTGGAAATCCTCGATCTGATCGACAGCCTCGAAGAACTCGTGATCCAGGCGAGACGTCTCCCGGTGGGCGGCAACCTCGTTGTCGACCGCAAGCGGATGCTCGACGTTATCGATCAGATGCGCCTTGTTGTCCCCGCGGATCTCCGTCAGGCGGCACAGGTCCTCGAAACGCGCGACCAGATTGTCGCCGAAGCGCACGACAAGGCCCAGACCACAATCCAGCGGGCAGAACAGGAACGCGCCCAGAAACTCGACGAAAGCTCCATCGTCCGGGAAGCACAAGAACGCAGCCATGCAATGCTCATGGAAGCGGAAGCGCGGGCGCGACAGGCGATCGCTGACGCAGACACAACCGCCGCCGCTCACTTGAGCGAGGCTGCCGAGGCAGCCAGCAAACAGCTCGACGATGCCGATCAGTATGCGCTTGAAGTACTGCGTCGCCTGGAGAACCAGATGCAGGCATTCCTTGAATCCGTGCGCATGAGCATCAACAGCTTGCAAGAGAAGAGATAGCGCCCAGAGCGTACGCGCCCAACGACACTGGCAGTGCTACGATTGTGGCGCGCGAACGCGCTCAAACTACCGTTGCAACAGGAGAACACGATCCGTGGCGAAATTCACGAAGATGGCCCGCAAAGAAGCGCCCGATCCCATTCGGCAGTCCGGCCGCCTGAAGTCCCGCATGCGCGAATACGACAACTACGTCACTGCCTTGAAACGGGGCGACGCCGGCCGCCTCGAGCTTGAGGGCGCCGAGACCGGCCGCGGCGTTGCCCTGCGCATCAGCCGTGCGGCCAAGCGGGTCAACACGCCCATCAAGACGTGGGTGGTCGATCGCGCGGTCTACTTCGAACTCGAAGGCCGCTAGCCGCGAGACGCACCGGGAAAACAGAGACCACCCTCCGGGTGGTCTCTGTGCCCGTCTGCAGAGACGTGGGCTAGTTGTGGTCCAGGCCGTTCCGTTCGTCGGACGAAACGAGCGCGAAGCTCGGAACCTCTCGGCGGGCGCTGCGCACCGCTTCGCGGGTGACGATGTCGGCCGCCGAGGGCGACGCGCCGCGGCTGATGGCCGCCGGAGCTACGCGGGCGGATGGCTCGGCGATTACGCTGGACGTATCGACGCTGCCGGAGACCGTCGCGCCTTCCTCGACGACCAGGGCGCCCGCCTTCATTGTGCCAGTGACGACCGCCGTGGCGGCAAGCAGAAGCCTCCCGGAGCAGACGATGTCGCCCTCGAGGCGGCCACGGATCTCCGCTTCGCGCGTCTGGATGCGGGCACGGGCGGACGCTTCGCGTTCGACCGTGAACATCCCGCCGCAAATGATCTCGCCGCTGATGGTCCCCTCCACCCGGAGGTCCTTGTCCGTCTCGTAGCGTCCATCGAACGACGAATGCACGTCGACGAGACTCTCCTCCCGCCGCTGTGGCTGGGGCTGGGCTTGCGCTGCCGGAGCGGCTTGAGCCCGGCTCGGAGCGGCTGTCTCCGTGTCTGGAACCGGCGACGCAGCACGAGGACGCAGTTCCACGGCTTCCGCGAGCGGCGCGAGGGCCGGCGGTTCGATAACTTCGCCGTACAGGTCGTCCTGGTAGCGGCCGTTGGCCTCGTTGTAGCGACCTTCGCGCGGTGATT
>JBGOVF010000354.1:0-3580 GCA_041477975.1 Tepidiformaceae bacterium | reverse complement strand
CTCCTCCATCGCCGCTATCATTTTCCGCGCCCGTTCCACCTGGCGCTGGGTTGGCGAAAACACCTCGTTGGCGATGTCCACCTGTGAGGGGTGAATGGCCCACTTTCCGACGAAGCCAAGGATGCTGGCCCGCGTACATTCGCGGCGGTACGCCTCGGCATCGCGGAAGTCGGCAAAGGGGCCGTCGACCGCGTCGATCCCCGCAGCTCGTGCCGCGATGACGACTTTGTTGCGGGCGTAGTGCCAGACATCGCCTGGATAGTCCTTCGATGCGCCGCCCGTAGCGTCGCTGCGTACGCCCTGGGAGGCAGAGTAGTCGCCCGGGCCGAAGATCAGCGCCTCCAGGCGCGGCGTCGAGCTGGCGATCTCCTCGGCGTTGATCATCGCCTCGACCTCTTCGATAAGGACTTCGAGGCCGATCCGCCGTTCGCGCTTCAGCTTCTTCTCCATTTGCGTGAGCAGGACATCGACCCAGCGCACGTCCTCAGCTCGCTTCACCTTCGGGATGATGATGATGTCGAGGTGGTCGCCCGCTTCCTCCACAACATGGATGACGTCCTCGTAGGCATACTCGGTTTCGAGGTTGTTGATGCGCACGGCGCGCGTCTTTCGGCCCCAATCGAGCGTCGTCAGCGCGGTCACGACCTTAGCGCGGGCGGGCACCTTCTCGTTCGGCGCCACTGCGTCTTCCAGGTCGAGGAAGACGAAGTCCGCAGTGCTCGCGGCGGCCTTTTCCATCATTTTCTCCGAGCTTCCCGGAGTGGACAGTTCGGATCGTCGCAGTCTCAACATCGCACTTCTCCTCTATCGAATTACGCCGCGTTCGCGCAACGCGGCAACTTCGGCTTCGTGGTAGCCAGCCTCTCGCAGCAACGCATCCGTCTGCTCGCCAAGCAGCGGCGAGCGGTCCCGCACGCCGGCGGGCGTCGCGGTCATCTTGATCGGGCTGCCAGTGATGCGAACCTTGTGGTCCAGCCCCGGCTGTTCGACTTCCGGGAGAAGGTCGCGGGCCGCGGCGTGCTCGTCCTCCAAAATGTCGAGAATGCCGTTGACCGGTCCGGAGGGGATGCGCCCGCCCAGCGTCTCCGAAATCTCGGCTCGGGTGCGGACGCTCGACCAGGCAGCCACAGCTTCGCGGACGCGGGTGGCGTGGCGGGCGCGGCCGCTGGCCTTCACCAGTTCGGGATCGGCGGCGAGATCCGGCCGTTCCATGACGAGACAGAGTTCGTGCCAGAGGTGATCGAGCGGCGCGGCTATGGTTACGAACCCATCGCTCGCAGGGAAGACATCGAACGGGCAGAGGAACGGGTGACCGTTGCCAGATGGCTCGGTCACTTCGCCGAGGTATGAATGCCGATAGACGATCTGCTCGCAGATCGCGAAGATCCCGTCGTACATGGCCACGTCCACGAATTGACCCTCGCCGGTGCGCTCGGCATGGCGCACGGCTGCCACGATCCCCAAGGCTGCGAAGATGCCGGGTACGATGTCGCCGACGCTCGGTCCCGCTTTCATCGGCTGTCCGGGGCCGAGACCGGTCATGCTCATCAGCCCGCCCATCGCCTGCGCAACCACATCGAATGCTGGCCAGTCGCTGTACGGGCTGCGGCCGGTGCGGGGATCGCCGAAACCGCGGATGCACGCGTAAACCAGCCGCAGGTTCGCTTCGTGGAGTGACTCGTACGAGAGCCCCAGTCGCTCCATCACGCCAACCTTGAAGTTCTCGACGAGGACATCGGCGCCGGCCGCTAGCCGTCGCACGAGTTCGCGCCCCGCCTCGTCCTTGAGGTCGACCGCCAGGCTCTTCTTCCCACGGTTGATGCTCTGGAAGTACCCGCCGTAGGAGCGGAGCTGGTCGTCCGGCGCGAACGCGTTCCCGCGCGTGGGGTCGCCGGTCAGCGGCTCAACCTTGATTACGTCGGCGCCGAGGTCTGCCAGGAGCATCGTGCAAAACGGCCCCGAAAGCATCTGCGTGAGGTCGATGATCCGCACGCCCTGCAGCGCACCCGGGGCCAGCGGAGTGCTCATTCGGGACGGGGCCGCCGCTTGATGAGCACCCGCCGTTCGCCTTCGAAGACGACCTTGCCATCCTGGTTCACACCCCGGTGGGCGAAAGTCACGATCCCGACGTCGGGACGATCCCCGTCCTCTTTGGCCAGCACTTCGCTAAAGGCATAAAGCGTGTCGCCGTGAAAGACCGGCGTGCGGAAACGGATCTTGTCGAGCGATAGCTCGCGCAGCGCGTTCTCGCCCGTGTCCTGCATGGCCAGCCCGATGATGAACGACGCCGTGATCCCACCGAAGACGATGCGGTGCTTAAGTAGGCCCTTCGCCATCTGGTCCTCATTAAAGTGGCCCTGCGCCGTGTTCATCACGAGATTCGTGATGAGCACGTTGTCCATCTCGGTCACCGTCTTGCCGCGGGCGTGCGCAGACGCATCGCCAACGACGAAGTCTTCGAAGTAGTTCGTGGAGCCGGTGAGGGAGGACTGTGTCACCGTGGCCCTCGCGGTGGGGTAGGATAGGTCTGTACTCCGGTCTGAAAGGCGGTCCCTGTGGCTGAGATCAAGGTTAGCGATGACATCGTTCCAATGGCGGATTTCAAAGCGCACATGTCCCGGTACTTTCGCGAACTTGGCGCGGAGCAGCGGCCACTGGTGGTCACGCAAAACGGCCGGCCGGCGGCCGTGGTCCTCTCGCCAAAGGCGTTCGACGAGCTTCGGTACTCCCAAAGGTACCGGGATGCGGTTGACGAGGGAGTGCGATCCAGCGGGGAGGGAAAGTCAGTCTCTAATGAGCGAATGCTGGCCTGGTTGGAATCGTGGGGGACCGAAGCGGAGCTTGCTCCACCCAGCGCCGAATGAAACTGCGCTGGTCGTCCCGTGCCACCGAGGATGTCATTCGCATCTGGGGGTACATCGCATTCAGGCGGCCGGACGCCGCGCGTGCTGTTGCTCAGCGCATCACAAATGCCGCGCGGCAGCTTCAGCGTCACCCACTGAGCGGCCGGGCCGGCTACGACACGACCAGGGAGTTGCCGGTATCCCGCACTCCTTATGTCCTCATCTACTCCGTCGGCGCCGACGCCGTTGAGGTCCACCGGGTGCTCCATGGTGCCCAGTTCCGTTCTGAAGACGAGCTCGGCCCAGACGGCCTCCCCATATAGCCTCATCGGTCGTTCAACAGCCTGTCCGAAATGATCCGCAGCTGGATTTCGGAGGTCCCTTCGAAGATCTTGGTCAACCGGGCGTCGCGCCAGTAGCGCTCGATCGGGAGGTCGGTGGTATAGCCCACCCCGCCGTGGATCTGCAGCGCCTGGCTGGTAACGCGCTCGGCCATTTCGCTCGCGAACCACTTCACCATTGCAGCTTCCTTGTCGCATCGGCGGCCCGTGTCGATCGCATCGCAGACGAAATACATAAGCTGCCGGGCGGCCTCGATCTCGGCCGCCATTTCGGCCAACTTGAAACGAATCGCCTGGAAGTTCGAAATCGGCTGGCGGAACTGGACACGCTGCTTCGCGTACGTGGTCGCATCCTCCAGCGCTCCGCGCGATAGGCCGATGGCGCGCGCCGCGGTG
>JBGOVF010000378.1:0-3409 GCA_041477975.1 Tepidiformaceae bacterium | reverse complement strand
CTTGAAGTTGACGTCCGCTTCGAGCATTGCCATGCGCACTTCGCGCAAGGCCTGGTCCAGGTCCTCTTCGGTCACAACTCCGCGGCTACCGAACTTCTTGAACGCGCCCTGGAGCTTGTCGGTCAGCGTTTCGAACATGGAATCCAGTTTACACGGCCGGCTCGTGACGGCCGCGGACGGCTGACGCTCGCCCGTTTGCGACGGCCGCGCACAGCGGCGATAGTGCGCGCTCGGGAGGCGACGTTGGAGAGTTCGTACGACCTGGTGATCGTGGGTGGTGGGATTGGCGGCGGGGCTCTGGGCACGGTGATGGCGAAGGCCGGCCATTCGGTGTTGGTGCTGGAGAAGACGAGGGTGTACCCGGACCGCGTGCGCGGCGAGTGGATCGCGCCCTGGGGTGTGGTCGAGACGCAGCGGCTTGGTCTGCACGACGAACTCGTTGCCGCCGGCGGGCACCACGTGGCGCGGCACATCGGCTTCGGCGACGACATCGACCCCGACGAGGCGATCGCCAAGGCGCTGCCGATGACGGCAATGCTGCCCAACGTGCCCGGGCCGCTCTGTATTCGCCATCCCGTCGCCTGCGAACTGCTGGGCGGGCTCGCGGCAGATGCGGGCGTGACCGTGCTGCGCGGCGTGACGCGGACGTCAATCGAACGGGGCAAAAGCCCCGCGGTCACTTTCGTTCATCAGGGTGTGGAAACGACGGTGGGGTGTCGGCTCATCGTCGGGGCCGACGGACGCGCAGGGACGACGCGCGAGCAGGCGGGCATCGCGCAGCACCGGGACCCGGCACACCACTTCTTCACCGGGATGCTGGTTGAAGGCGCCGAGGGCTGGCCCGACGATGCGCAGACCGCAGGCACAGAAGGTGACGTGAACTTCCTGGCCTTCCCGCAGGGGAATGGGCGGGTGCGGCTGTACCTGGGATACGCGCTGGACCAGAAGCGGCGCTTTGTAGGGCCGGATGCGCAGTCGAGGTTCCTGGAGGCGTTCCGGTTGGAGTCGGTGCCGTGGAGCGAGGCGCTGGCTGGCGCGCGGGCGGTAAGCACGTGCCCTTCGTACCCGAACGAGGACACGTGGACCGATCAGCCGTTCATCGAGGGGCTGGTGCTAGTTGGCGACGCGGCGGGGCACAACGACCCGATCATCGGCCAGGGCCTCTCCGTCACCTTCCGGGACGTGCGGATCGTGAGTGATCTGCTCAAGTGGACCTCGAACTGGGCCCCCCGGCTGTTCGCACCGTATGCCGAGGAGCGCGCGGAGCGGATGCGGCGGCTGCGGTTCGCGGCGAAGGTGTCGTCGGTGCTGACCTCCGAGTTTGGCGAGGAGGCGCGCCAGCGGCGGATCCGGTCGCGGCTGGCACGAGAGGCCGATCCCACGCTCCAGCTTTCCACGGCCGCGGTGATGGTGGGGCCGGAGAATGTGCCCGAGTTCGCGTTCGAGGACGCGATGTTCAGGCGATTGACCGAGGTCTGAGGCGCCCCCTCACCCCCCCGACCCCGTCTCCCGATCCGGGAGAGGGGGAGCAAAGCGGCGAGCTCCGCGGCCTAGCTGCGGCCGCGTTGCATGCGTTCGAGCATAGCCTGGGGGAGCGGCTTGCCGGCATCCTGGAAGGCCTTGCCGATGGCCGCGGTGTTCGGGCCGAAGATGGTGGCGCGGTGGTCGGAAACGTACTTTTGGCTGGCGATCGTGCGGTCTACCTGGCCCTGGAAGCGGGGAGCGACGTAGCGCGCCCAGAGTTCGAAGCTGTACTTCGTCTTCTCCCAGGACGCCCACTGGTGGGCCATGCCGAGCACCGTGCCGAAGCCGCCGGAGATATCGAGCATGCGCTCAATGGCCTCAATCGCATCGTCGGGTGTGCCGACGATGGCGCTGCCGCGGTTGGCGGAGGATGCGATGTCCATCGGGACGTTGGGATCGTGGGGCCGACCGAGCGTGTTTTCGAAGTATTCGACGTTCCACTGCATGGACGCCTCGGCCACGTCCTTGATGGCCTGCTCGCGGGTGTCGGACAGATGGATAGGGAGCATGAGGCGCCAGTCATCGCGGCTGACGGTCTTGCCGGCCTTCGCCGCTGATTCTTCGGCCATCTCCCAGGTGTTGGGCAGCGAAATGAGCCCGCCGGGCTGCGAAACGGCGATAGAGAGCATTCCTACGCCGTGCTTGCCGGCGGTGGTTGGCCCGGCCGGGGAGAACTGGGCGGCCACGGCGACGGGCATGTGCGGGTAGGTGTACGGCGCGAGCTGGAGGCGCGCTTCGACCATAGTGAACCAGTCGGTGGTCATGCTGACGGTTTCGCCGCGGAAGAGGGCGAGGATGGCGCCGAGCGATTCGTCCATGCGCGTGCGCTGCGTGACGGAACTGATGCCGAGCATGTAGGCGTCGGAGGAGAGCGCGCCGGGGCCGACGCCGAACATCGCCCGGCCGCGGGTCATGTGGTCCAGTTGGACCATGCGGTCGGCGAGGATGACCGGGTGGTGGTAGGGCAGGCTGCGGACGCCGGTGCCGAGCTTGATGGTGCGCGTGCGCTGGGCGGCGGCGGCGATCATCAGCTCGGGCGAGGCGATGACCTCCCAGCCGGCGCTGTGGTGCTCGCCGATCCAGGCTTCGTCGAAGTCGAGGCGATCGAGGTGTTCGATCAGTTCGAGGTCGCGTTCGAGGTTGAACGTCGGGCTTTCGCCGATGGGATGGAACGGGGCGATGAAGATGCCGAACTTCATGCGCTGCGGTCGATAGGCCATGTTCGTCTCCGGAGTGGGTGAAGTAGCCGATGCTTGCACACTCCGGCTGGCTTTGCACCCGCGGGCTGTCGCAGCGCCTATGCTGGCCGGCACACCCCGAAGAGGAGCTTCCCGTTGGCTTACACACGAGCGCCGCTTGCCGGCTGGATCACCGAGCACATGAACCGCTACCTCGAGACGAACGGCGAGGACGGGCACGACTGGCGCGGCGTGACGACGCTGCTGTTGACGACGACCGGCCGGAAGACCGGCGAGCCGCTGCAGTTGCCGCTCATCTACGGGATCGACGGCGACCGCTACCTGGTGGTGGCATCGAAGGGTGGGGCGCCGAAGCACCCGGCGTGGTACCTGAACCTGGTCGCGAACCCGGACGTTGAGGTGCAGGTGAAGGCGGACAAGTTCAAGGCAAAGGCGCGCGCGGCGACTGCGGAGGAGAAGCCGCCGCTGTGGGCGAAGATGGCGAAGCTTTTTCCCAATTACACCGAGTACCAGTCGCGGGCGGGGCGGGATATTCCGGTGGTAATCCTGACAAGGACTGAAGGATGAGGACTGAGGGCTGGGTAGCGGCGTGGGGGGGGGGGGGGGGGCCGGGGGCCCCCCCGCCCGGCGCCCGGACGGCCCGCTCGCTGCCTTGGCCGCCGGGCCAAGGCAGCCGGCGAGCCGCT
>JBGOVF010000359.1:0-3563 GCA_041477975.1 Tepidiformaceae bacterium | reverse complement strand
TACCGCCGCCGCAAGATCCAGGACGAGTACAACCGCGAGCACGGCATCGAAGCGCTGAGTATCATCAAGGGGATCCGCGACATCACAGACCACGTGCGCGCCGTCGCCGAAGAGAAGGCAGAGTACGACGCCACCGGCGCCCGCCAGCTCCCGAAGGACGAGCTGCTGCGGCTGGTGAAGGACCTGGAGAGCCAGATGAAGTCGGCCGCCAAAAACCTGGAGTTCGAACGCGCCGCCGCCCTCCGCGACCAGGTCGTCGAGCTCCGCCGCGAACTCGTGGGCACGGACGCCGAAGAACTGGCCGCCTTTGCCGCCGTGGCCGGGCGCAGCGGCCCGCTGCGTTACGGCCGCAGCCAGGCGGGCGGGCGCGACCGCCGCCGGCGGCGGTAAGGCGGGTCGTGATATAGTTCCGTTCGGTGCAGTTCGAGTGGGACGATGACAACTCCGATCACCTGGAGTCTCGGCATCGAATCAGTCCCGTCGAAGCCCAACAGGCCATGATTGATTCCAGGCGCGTGCCTTCCACCGCACGACGGGGATTTGGCGAACGCCGCTACGCCGCGATTGGCGCCACCGATGCCGGCCGAGTGCTCCACGTGATCTTCATACGAAAACCAGCAGCCATTCGGGTCATCAGTGCCCGAGACGCAACAGCTTCCGAACGGCGGCGCTACGGCCGGGTGAACTGATCGAATGACGAACAAAGCCGCGAAGTCGATCGCCGTCCTCACCAGCCTCGACCAGATCCCTGAGTTCGCTTCGGAGGCCGAAGAGGCTGATTTCTGGGACACCCATTCCTTCAGTGATGAGCTGTGGAACAGCCTTGAGCCAGCGGATGACTTCCTTGAAGGCCTCGCCGCCACGGGCGGCAAGTTCGGTGTGTCGCTGGAGATCGACGCCGACACCGCCGAAAGGCTCAGGTCGCTGGCGCGACGCAGGAAGGTCAGTTACCTCGCGTTGATGCGCCAGTTCATCGCCGAGCGCCTCTACGAAGAAGAGAAGCGCGACGGGATCATCTCAACCCCCTGACGCCTGGCCCTTAGCGCCTACTTAAAGTGCGGCAAGACCGTCTCGGCGAAGAGGGCCGCGGGCTCTTTCGTGTCGCGGCCGAAGAACTCCATGACGAACATGGTGCAGCCGAGGTCGATGTGCTTCTGGATCTGCTCGCGGACGCGCCTTGGGCTGCCCGAGATGGCCATCGGGCCCGAGGGGTCGCCCATGTGGCCGCCGAAGATCTTCTTCGAAGTCTCGATCATCGGGCCCGCGCTCTCTTCGTCGGGGGCGATGGTAACCAGGCACTGCTGGCTGATGACGATTTCGCCGGCGGGGCGGCCAACATCGGCGCAGTGCTGCTTGAGCACGTCGATCTTGCGCGGGAGGGCGGCCTGGTGGCCGGCCAGGTTGTTCCAGATGGCCGCGTCCTTCGCCGCGATCTTGAGCGTGACCTTCTCGCCGGCGCCACCAATGAGGATGGGCGGCGTGCGCACCGGCTTCGGTTCGCAGACCAGGTTATGGACCTGCACGTACTTGCCTTCGAAGGTGACCGAGGGCTCGGTCCACATCTTCTTTAATAGGGCCACCGTTTCGCGCAATTGGCCGAGGCGCTGGCCGGTGGAGAGAAACGGCACGCCGAAGTCCGTGAACTCGCGCGGCATCCAGCCGGCGCCAAGGCCGGGGATGATGCGCCCTTCGGCGATGTTGTCGACCGTGGCGATGACCTTGCCGAGGTGGGCGGGGTTGCGCATGCCGGCGGGCGTGACAAGCGTGCCGATCTCCACCTTGGAGGTGACGGCGGCGAGGGCGGAGACGAGCGACCAGGCTTCGAGGATGGGGATAGTCGGCGCCTGCGGGCCGTAGAGGTGGTCGCAGACCCAGAGGGAGTCGTAGCCCATGGCTTCGAACTCGCGGCCGGCGTCGCGGCTCTCCTGCCAGGTGCGCTTGATCTGGGGGACGGTGACGCCGAAATGGATGGGGTGCATGGGGAACTCCTGTGGAGGCTTGTGCCGGGAGGATAGGGCGTGGGGGGCGGGTTGTCAGGTGAGGCCGGAGTCGCGAGGCCGGAGGCGTGAGGGTCCAGAAATCCGAGCCGCGACCGTTAGAGAGCGGTCCCCTTGTCCAGCGGCCGTACCGAACCCGGCAGGTCAACTCCCTGACCCTCTCGAACGTACTGGCACGCCATCTCCACGTCCTTATCCGTCCAGAGGTACCGCGTACTTCCGTGGCGCGTCCACGCCACCTCGCCAGGAGTTGCCAACCCGTCGACGATCAACTGCCGGGTCGCCCACGATTTCATCGACCGCATCACGAACTCCGGGGGCTCCGTTGCGGTCACGACAACGTGCACGTGGTTCGTGCGGACATTGATGGTCCAGAGTGGCCACTCGCGGTGGAGGCAAACGCTCTCCAGTGTCGTCCGCACGGACGCGCGCCGGCGATCGTCGAGTAATTTGGGCGAGTTAAGCAGAAGACGAGCCTCCCGCGCCTGCCGTTCGGGGTTGGGCGCGAGCCGAGGAGTGCCGGGCTGGTTGGAATTGCGGCTAACCGAGCCGCGTTCGTCACCGTGGAGACGGGTGCCATAAGTGGTGAAGGTGATGAAGTAGGCGAGTGGTTGGGAGGCGCCCATGGGCGAACGATAGCACCACCGGAGGGCCGCACCGCCGGGAACGACCGCTCTCTGACGGTCGCGGCTCGGATCAGTTGGTTCGGATTCGACTCGGCGGGATATTTTGCAAAATTGGTGTTAACCCCGATGCGCCTTTCTGCGTTCTAAACCCTGTACGGGAGTTTGTCCCCGGCGTTTCGTGCGCGCCGAAATCAGGCAGAAAGGTGATTGACCCTTGACCAGTGGATCAGTACCTTTCACGAGACTTTACCGTCGCCGAAGCCGTGGGCTTGGGGCGCGCCTCTGCGCACCTCGCACAACGGGAGGACACTTGACCGATCGGCAGCTCCGCCAGGCCACTTCCTTCGTGGCCGGGTTTTCCAACTGGCCCGTTCAACCGGGTTCCCTTCCGTACCGGATGGGAACCCGTTCTTATGTTGAGCGGTGCTTCGGAGCCTCACTCCACTCTGCGAAAGGAGGGCGTGCCAACTCGCGCTGACCGCTGGCGCGAGGGCTATCAGCTATCAGCTGTCAGCTCTCAGAGTAGGAAGCCGAGAAGAACGACCTGAAACCGCATATAGCAACGAGGGAAAGCCCGGACCCGCCCGGACCCAGCGCCGGGGTATGGCGGCAGACGAGCGGGCGACCTCACCAGCCAACGGAGGCAGTGCCTTAATAAGGCAGCTTCCAGAGAGACGCCCGCAGATCCGGGCGAGTCCGGATAAGTTCGCTAGCAGCTATCAGCCTTCAGCTGTCAGCCATCAGCGGACGAACACAGCAAGGGAAGGGATTGCAGGCTTCGGCCTCCTCCCTTCCATCCCCGGCAACGGGGAGGACAACCAGAACAGTCAATTCGACTGGAGAGGTAAGAACATTTGAGTAAGGAAATTGCTCAGACCGTAGGCGGAAAGAGGATTTTGTGGCTCGTTGCCATCCTTGCCGCCTTCGCCGTCTTTGCCAT
>JBGOVF010000248.1:0-4444 GCA_041477975.1 Tepidiformaceae bacterium | reverse complement strand
CCCCCGGCGAGCTCTTGCCGTAGCAGGCCGCAGCCAGCAGGAAGAAGACGGTGGTTGGGAGGAGCGGCAGGAAAATGCCGAGGATGCCGATACCAACCAGGACTGTGCCGGTGGCGACCAGGATGGCGCGCACGAGCCTGCTCTGGCCCTGAGCGCGAGGTAAAGCTCCAAAAGCTCCCATTTCGGTGGCCACAGGCACTCTCCTGAGAGCTTTAGTATGCCCGCCGGCAGGATTCGCAGCAACCGGGGTAAACCCTTGGTGGAGTCGTTCGTTGTGAGATTATGCAGGTATGCGACGGAGGATGGGGGGGCTCGCCGCGGGCGTTGTGGGGGTGGGCGCCGCTGGTCTGGTGATGACAGTTGCCGGTGCTCTCACTCTGGCGTTCTTTTTTGGGGGCGATGCGCGCGTGTCCGGGAGAGCGGTGCTCGCTCCAGCCTGTCCCCGCGGCTACCCGCCCGACCCTGCTGGCGAATGCGACGATTGGCCGGTTTCGACGCAGCTGGCAGTCGTGTCCGCTGACGGCACGGAAGTCCACCGCGTTCGAGCAGACGCAGATGGGGCCTTCTCCGTGAAACTTTCGAAGAGCGGACACCACAGCATTCGCGAACTGCCTGGCGACCGGCTGATCACGTGCGATGGGTCGGTATACGCGATCTCGCCCACGAAGGAGACGACCCACACAACTGTGGTTTGCCACTACGGTCCCCGTTGAGCTTGCCTGCGCGGGCGTACGGACTCGTAGACCGCGATATTGTCGAGTAAGTCGCTCGACAATATCAACGTTTCATCGTATACTGCGCCCGTGCAAATCGACCCCCTCATCGCCCTTGCCGGCCTCGTCGTCGGGTTCACCGTCGGGCTTACGGGCATGGGCGGCGGGGCGCTCACGACGCCCATGCTTGTCCTCCTCTTCCGCGTCCAGCCACTCGCCGCCGTCTCGAGTGACCTTGTGGCCGCGGTGATCATGAAGCCCGTGGGCGGCGCGGTGCACGTGCGCCGGGGCACCGTCGATCGTCAGGTCGTTACGTGGCTGGCCATCGGTTCCGTCCCATCGGCGTTCGCAGCGGCGCTGCTCCTGAACACGATCGGCGATGGCGCGCGCACCCAGGAGATCGTGAAATTAGCGCTGGGCCTGGCGCTGACGGCGGGGGCGGTGGGCATCGCCGTTCGCCTGCTGCTCGGTGGCCAACGGCCGGCCGCGGGCGCCCCCGCGACGGAGCGGCGGTCGCGGGTACGGCTGATGCTCACGCTGCTGGTGGGAGTTGTTGGCGGGCTGATCGTCGGGCTCACGTCCGTCGGTTCCGGTTCGATCATGATCGTGCTCCTCATGCTCCTGTACCCACGCCTGAGCACCGCTCAATTGGTGGGCACCGACCTTGTCCAGGCAGTGCCGCTTGTTGCTGCCGCCGCGGCAGGCCACATCCTCTTCGGCGATTTCCGCCTGGGCCTCACCGTGTCGCTCTTAATCGGCAGCATCCCGGGCGTGTACGTGGGCGCGCGGCTCTCATCGCGCGCGGGCCTGCCGTTCATCCGGCCCGCACTGGCCATCGTGCTGTTGCTCTCTGGTGCGAAGCTGCTTCACGCCACGAACGTGGAGCTTGCGCTGCTCCTGGCCGCCGCCCTCCTGTTTATGGCCGTGTACGTGGCCGGCAGCCGCACGTTCGGCTGGCGGCGGCTTGCTCCGATCGAATCGGCCGAGGCCGAGCCAGCAGCGTCCGTCGCGTGATGCGCCGGCTACCGGCTAGCAGTTACCAGGTCACCCGGCGCAGCGTCCCATCGCTGAAGATGTAGGCAGTGCCGTTGCGGATCGCGAACGCGTTCGCGTTGCGGAAGTCCTTGTGCTTGTACTGGCGGTCGAAGGCGCCGTCGCGGCGGAGGACCACGACCCGGTCGTTTGTCGGATCGAGGATTGCGAGGTCGCCGTCGCGGGTCACGGCCTGGGCCTTTTCGGGAGTGGCAAGGCGCTTGTCGATGCCGGATTCAGAAAGCGTGAGGGCAACCTGGCCGCTAATGAAGCGGTGCACCGTCCCGTTGGCATCGGTCGTGATGATTTCGCCATCGACCATGAGCCGGCGCGCCGCGGCCAGGTCTGGCGTATCGAGTTCCTTGCGCGGGGTGGCGCCGAAGCCTGTATCGGTCTGCGTGAAGTGGTAGACGACGGCGGCCTGCGAATCGAGCACGTAGAGGTCGCGACCGCTCACGGCAATATCAGTGATCGCCAGAGTGGCAGGCGCGGCGAAGGCGAGCTGGCGGAGGCCGCCGGCGGGCGAGTACGCCCAGAGGTTCTTCGAAGCGTCAGCGACGATCAGGCTGGCGCCGCCGAAATCGGCGGCATCGAGGTAGGCGATGCTCAGCGGGCGGCCGCGCTTCTGATCCTTGTCCTCGCCGAAGACCACCTTCTTCTCGCCGTTGGTGGCGTAGCTCAGCGAGATAACCTGGTTGGAGCCGGAATCGAGCACGTAGGCCGCGTCATCGGCGATGGCCATGCGCGTGACGGCGACGGACTTGTCGCCGAACTGCGCGAGTGAGATGAGCGCATCCACGGCGGCGGGGGATTTCACGTTGTCCATGACCGCGAGCGCCGAGGCGATATCGGTGTAGAGCTGGGCAGCCTGGGGCGTGTCGTGCTGGATGTCGCGCGCTTCGAGGAGCATGCCCTTGGCGTCGGTCAGCGCCTGGCGCTTCTGGGCGGCATCCTGCTGCACCTGCGCAAGGTTCACCTTTTGCTGCGCGCCATCGATGAGCGTGGCGTAGCGCTGGCTGGACTGGTCATCGAGCAGGCGCGGCACGGTAACGATGCCCACGAGCGTGAGGAGAATGCCGAGGCCGACGAGGATGACGAGCCACGTGGGCGGGAGCGAGCCCTGGGCTGTGGAGCGGCCATTGAAGGCGCCACTGCCCTTCCAGCGCCCGCCCATGTTGCCGCGCACGCGCACGAGGGAGCCTCCGCCGTTGATGGTCGCCGCGGCTTCGCCGGCGATGGTTTCGGCGATCCGCGGGCTGACGACAGTAGCGCGGGCCCGGCGGTCGGCCGCGAGGTCATCGACGAGGGGCATCGTTTCGATGCCCCTCTCCGGGCGCGGGGGAGCCTCTTCGTGGACGAGGCCGCGCGAGAAGCTGTTCTGCCGGGGGTGACGCCGGCGGGCATCGCCGTTCGAACCGCCGCCGCTGGCGCTCACCACCTCGACCGACGATGGGTAGGCGGTGCGCCATGCGGGCCGTACCGTGCCCGCGGCGGCCAGTGAGTTCGACACGGCAGCCTGCAATACGGCCGCGCGCGCCTGGCGCTCGGCGGCGAGTCGCGCGAGCGGCGTTTCGCCGGAGACGCGCAGGAGCGGGGCAGGTAGTTCGGCAACCATGACGGGCACGGGCGCTTCCATCTGGCGGCGCGGTGTGACTTCCATCAGCAGCCGCTTCGCGCTGAAGACAACGTCTTCGGACTGGTCGTCGATGAAGAGGCTGGGCTGGAAGGTGTTGTCCGCGGGCGCCCGGGCTGCGGGGTCCCCGCCAGCGAGAGGCGCCGGCAAGGCGGGGAGCGCGCGCGTCGCGTCGATCACGAACTCTTCCGGCGCTTCGACGGCAGCTGGCGCGCTGGGCCCAGGGTCGCTGATGAGGACGGCGGTGAGGTGGCGAATGTGCTCGGTGCGGCGGTAGAGGTCTTGCAGCACCTGGTTCGCGGGGAGGGCGAGAATCCCTGCGAGCACTTCGTCATCGAGCTCGCGCAGGGCGGCCGTGGAAATCATGAGCAGACGGTCGCCGGGGCCGAAAGGGACCCGCGTAAGCTGCGGCGCCACGGGGCCGGCGCCAATTGGGCGGCCGTGCTCCTCATCGGTGAAGTAGCTGGTGAATTCTCCTTCATGGAGGTGGAAGGCAGCGGATGGCCCGGCCTGGGCGATCACCGATTGTCCGCCGCGGCGGGCGAAGCAGGTGAGGCCGATGCTCACGCGGTGCTGGGCAATACTCTTGCGGTTCCAGTCGCGGAGGTTGCGTTCGGCTTCGCCGAAGAGCTTTCCGAGCGAACCGGTGAGGCTCATATCCAGGGAATTGATGGCGTTGCCGAGAGCCGAGACGACGTGCCCGGCAAAAGCCTCGCCGGCTGGCGTCGTGCCTTCGGCGAGGATGTAGAGCTCTGCGCGGTCGTCGGTGGGACCCTTGCCGTGGAAAACCCCGGCGTTGGGCCCCCGGTCGACCGGTTCGTGATCTACGATCGCGAACTGGCCAACCTGGAGTGGTTCGGTCAAACGAGACCGTCCTTTAACTCACAGGATAGGCACGGGGATACAAAGCCGATGCATCCTTTGCCGCGTAACGGCAGGCCCCCGCCAGCATCGAAGGGCAACTATACCACCGTATTTCCTTACTAAATCAAGCTTGCAAGCTGGCGTCGCTCAGGGTTTCGCCTACTCTTCACACGCTCTTCATTGTTATCGTCAGGTTCGAATT
>JBGOVF010000077.1:0-8427 GCA_041477975.1 Tepidiformaceae bacterium | reverse complement strand
AGGGCGTCCGAACGTCGCGGATGTGGGGGCCATTTGGCCGGGACAGGCGCTTAGGGGTTAGGCGTGAGGCGTTAGGCGCGAGGGCGGATTCGTGGGGCGCTGCGAAGAATCGGAGATCGGAAATCGTGAATCGAGAATCCCCGCGCTCGAATGCGTCATCGGTACGCTTTGCCCGGTTGGTGGCGGTTGTTATGATCGCCTGCGGCGCGCGGGAGACTGAGCTGCGCGTGGGAGTTACGGCCCGGCTACCCAAAACCCTCGCCGGATAACGACTGCCCGAGACACACCCGGAATCCGGGAAGGAGAACGGAACGTTGGGCAAGATTAACGTTGCCATCATTGGCGTGGGGAACTGCGCCTCGTCATTCGTCCAGGGCGTGGAGTTCTACAAGAACGCGGAAGCCGGCGATGTTATCCCGGGGCTGATGCACCCGGTTCTGGGCGGCTATCACATCAACGACATCAACTTCGCGGTCGCCATCGATATCGACAAGGAGAAGGTGGGGAAGGACCTGAGCGAGGCGATCTTCTCGGGCCAGAACAACACCTTCAAGTTCAGCGACGTGCCCAAGACCGGTGTGACCGTGGCGCGCGGGATGACGCACGACGGGCTGGGCAAGTACCTGAGCGAGGTAATCGAAAAGGCGCCGGGCGGGACGGCGGACATCGTGGGGTTGCTGCGGGACAACAACATCGACGTGGTGATCAACTACCTGCCGGTGGGTTCGGAAGAGGCGACGAAATGGTACGTGGAGCAGACGCTGGCGGCGGGCTGCGCGTTCGTGAATTGCATCCCGGTCTTCATTGCGCGGGACCCGAACGGCTACTGGCCGCGGCGGTTCGAAGAGGCGGGCGTGCCGATCATCGGCGACGACATTAAGAGCCAGGTAGGTGCGACGATCGTGCACCGGACGCTGACGCGGCTGTTCGCGGACCGGGGCGTGCGGCTGGACCGGACGTACCAACTGAACTTCGGCGGCAACACGGACTTCCTGAACATGCTCGAACGGTCGCGGCTTGAATCGAAGAAGATTTCGAAGACGAACGCCGTCACGAGCCAGTTGGATTTCGAGATGGACCCGAAGAACGTGCACGTAGGGCCGAGCGACTACGTGCCGTGGCTGCTGGACCGCAAATGGTGCCAGATCCGGATGGAGGGGACGACGTTCGGGAACGTGCCGCTGAACCTGGAGCTGAAACTCGAGGTGTGGGATAGCCCGAATAGCGCAGGCGTGGTGATCGATGCAGTGCGGTGCGCGAAGCTGGCGCTGGACCGCGGGCTGAAGGGGCCGCTACTCGCGCCCAGTTCGTACTTCATGAAGTCGCCGCCGGTGCAGTATCACGACGACAAGGCGCGCGACGCGGTGGAGGCGTTCATTGCCGAAGGGTAGGGGAGGCGCGAGGGGTTAGGCCTCAGGCGACAGGGTCTTAGACACAGACCAGAGAGGATCGCGTCTTGCAGTACCGGCTCTGGCAGGTGGCGACGGCGGTGGTGGAGCGGCTGCCGGCGCGGGTGAGCTACCTGGTGGCCTCGTTGCTGGGGAGCGCGGCGTATTACTGCTGGCCGCGCGGGCGGCGAGCAATGCACGCGAACTACCGGCGGGTGCTGCGCGGGGCGCCGGCTGGCCGAATCCGGCGGGTATCACGGCGGTCGCTGGCGAACTATTGCTGCTACCTGGCGGACTTCGTGCGGTTCCCGGCGCTTGCGCCCGCGACCCTCATGGGACTGGTGGATGGCGCGGAGGGCTTCGCGGGGCTGGAACGTGCGCTTGAGGGTGGCAAAGGGGCGCTCATCGTTTGCATGCACTTCGGCAACTGGGACCTGGGCGCGGGCGCCGCGGCGGCACACGGCTACCCGGTGACCGTGGTGGCGGAGACGTTCGCGGACCGGAGACTGGACGACATGGTGACGGGCGCACGGCGGCGGCTGGGGATGCAGATCGTGAAGATGGAGAAGGCGGGGCCCTCACTGCTGCGGGCGCTGAAGAACAACGGGCTGCTGGCGCTCCTGATCGATCGCCCGGTGCCGGGCGAGGGGGTGCGCGTTTCGTTCTT
Source organism: Tepidiformaceae bacterium (assembly GCA_041477975.1). Classification (GTDB taxonomy): domain Bacteria; phylum Chloroflexota; class Dehalococcoidia; order Tepidiformales; family Tepidiformaceae; genus JBGOVF01. The sequence continues at coordinate 6,372 of JBGOVF010000077.1, read as the reverse complement.
CGGAGAGGAGGTGGAGGTGCCGGCCGGGCCGGCGCGGCTGGCGTTGCGGTCGGGGGCGGCGGTGATCCCGGCGGCGTTCGCGCGGACGCACGCGAACCGGGAGGGCGTAACGACTTTGAGCGAGTTCGTGGAGCCACCGGCGCCGAGCGGCGACGACGGGGCGGACGTGCGGACGCTCACTCAAGCCATCATGGCGGCGCACGAACGGTTCATCCGGGCCTACCCGGAGCAGTGGTACATGTTCCGGCCGATGTGGCGCGAGCCAGCGGGGGGCGGCGCTTGACCAAACTGTGGCTGATGCGGGTGCTGCGGCCGATTGTGGCGCGGTTTCCCTGGGTGTTCTACGCCGTGGCGCACGGCGTGGCAGGGACGGCCTGGCTGACGCGACGGGACATTCGGAGGATGCTGGTGCGGAACATGCTGCCGCTGTGCGACGGCGATATTGCGCGGGCGCGGCGAGAGGGACGGCGCGCGATGCGGTTCGTTGCGCAGTATTATGTGGACCTGGCGACTCTGCCCCGGCGCGACATGGCACGGTTCGAATCCGAGCACCTGGCTCTCGTACATGGCGAGCGGCTCGCGGTGCTAGAGCAACCGGGACCTATCGTGGTGGTGAGCGCGCACACAGGGAACGCGGAACTGGCCGTGCAGGCGTTGACGTTCCGAGGCCGTTCGTTCGTCGCGCTGGTGGAAGAGCTGAAGCCGCCGGCGTGGTCGGAGTACTTGCTGCACCTGCGCGCCGCGGCCGGGGGCCACTTCCACGAGGCGAACTTCGGGGGCGTGCGGGCATGCGTGGAGGCCCTGAAGGCGGGGCAGTTGGTAGGCGTGATGGGCGACCGGGATATCCAGGGGACGGGTGTATGCGTCACGCTCTTCGACCGCGAGGTGCGCATTCCGCGGGGCCCGTGGGAGCTGGCCCGCCGGACGAATGCCCTCGTCCTGCCCGTTTTCTGTTCGAGGATCGAGCGGGATGATTTCGCCGTGTGGGTTGGCGAGGCGTTCAGGGTCGCCAGCAGTGACGATATGGAGGCAGACGTCGCGGAAGCAGCAGAGCGGTACACGAAGCTGCTGGAGGATCACCTCAAGCGCGATCCGGCGCAGTGGGCGTTCCTGGAAGACTTTTGGAAGGCGCACGCGTGTGAGTAAGGCCGACCTTCACATCCACACGCGTGTTTCGGACGGGCTGGGGACGGTCGAGCAGGTGCTGGAATACATCGAGCACCGGACGGACCTGGATGTCGTGGCGATCACGGACCATGAGGACGCGACCGGCGGCCAGCGGGCGCGGGAGCTGGCAGCGAAGCGCGGCTACCGGTTCGAGGTGGTGGTGGGAGCGGAAGTGACAACCTTGCAGGGACACGTGTTGGCGTTGTTCATCGAAGAAGCGCCGGCGAGCTTCCGCGGCGTAGAATCCACGCTCGAAACGATCCACCGACAGGAGGGGCTGGCCGTGGCCCCGCATCCACTTAGTTGGCTGACACGTTCCGTGAGCCGGAGGACGCTCGACCGTTTGGCAGCGCGAAACGAGGCAGGCGTGACGTTCGACGGCATCGAACTGGCGAACCCCAGCCCGGCGGGCCGGCGAACGGCGGCCGAAGCGGCGATCCGCAACGCGGAGTCGTGGAGACTTCCAGAGACAGGTGGAAGCGACGCGCATCACGTCGGTCACATCGGTACGGGTTGGACGGAATTCGACGGCGAGGGCGCGGATGGCCTGCGCACGGCGCTGCTGGGCGGGGAAACGCGAGGCGGAATGAGCCCTTATCCGTCGGTGTTCGCGACGGGGATCGGACGGACTGTGGCAGGGCTGGCGTGGGGATATGCGGCAACGCCACGGAAGATGCTGCGCTTCCGGGGAGGACGATCATGAAGATCGCTCTCGTTTCGCCATATGACTGGTGCGTGGAGGGGGGCGTGAAATCGCACATCGCCCACCTGGCGGCGTACTTCCGCCAGTGGGGCCATGAGGTAACGATCTTCGCGCCGGCGTCGGAGCCGGGCGCGGTCGGCGATGAGTGCGTTGTCATGGGAAAGCCGCGTTCGATGCGCGTGAGCGGTTCGGTTGCGCGGATTACGTTCGCCTGGAAATCGCCGGAGGTGAAGGCCGTCCTTGCCGCTGGGGAATTTGACATCGTGCATCTGCACGAGCCGCTCATGCCGCTGTTGCCATACCACTTCTTGCGATACTCGTCGGCTGCGAACGTGGGGACCTTTCATGCCGCGAAGGAGGGGGGAAACCGGTTCTACGGCTACACCACGCGCCTGACCAAGCGCTGGTTCAGGAAGCTCGATGGCAAGATCGCCGTCTCGCCAGCGGCGGCCCGGCTCGTGAGCCGGTACTTTGCGGGCTACTTCAACATCATCCCCAACGGGATCGACTACGAGCACTTCGCGCGCCCGAGCGAGCCGTTCGCGGAATTTATGGACGGGAAGGCGAACATCCTCTTTGTGGGGCGGCCGGAGAAGCGCAAAGGGTTGAAATACCTGTTGCGAGCGTACCTGCGACTGCGGCAGGAGTTCCCTGAGACCCGGCTGATTGTTGTAGGGGCCGGAGATTTCAGCCGCTACGAACGGATCATGGCGCCGTTCCCGGACGTGGTGTTCCGGCCGAATGTGCCGTACAGGGATCTCCCGCGATATCACCGGAGCGCTAGCGTGTTCTGCTGCCCGAACACCGGGAACGAGAGCCAGGGCTACGTCCTGCTGGAGGCGCTGGCTTCGGGTGGAGCCGTGGTGGCGAGCAACATCGAAGGGTTCGCCGGAGTCATGACGGATGAGGTGGAGGGGCTGCTCGTACCGCCGAAGGATCCGGCGGCGATTGCCGGTGCGATCGCACGATTGCTGCGTAACCCGCGGCAGCGCGCCGAGTTCGGGGCACGGGGTCAGGCGTTGGCCGCCCACTACAGCTGGGACAACGTGGCCCACCGGGTGCTTTCTTACTACGAGCGGTTGCTCTACGAACGCCGACAGGTGGCCGAAGTGAGAGAGGCGCGGGAGCGGCTCGAGCCGGTTGCGGCCGGGGAGCCGGGATGACGACGGCGGCCGTGTCGTACCCCGCGCGCCACCCTCACCCCCCGGCCCCCTCTCCCGCGCCGGGAGAGGGGGAGTGCGCTGGCGCTAAGTCATCGCCCTCACCGGAGCGTGGATGCCGACGATAAACCTGCTGCCGCAGCGGCCGCCGAAGGCTATGGCCGAGGCCATCGGCCGGGCGGTGGGCGGGCGGGGCGTGACGCCGAACATGATTTCGCTGGTGGGCTTCGGCGGGAACCTGGCGAGTGCCTGGCTAATCACGCAAGACCATCTGTTGTGGGCGGGCATCGTGTACCTGTTCTTCAGCGCGCTGGACATGGTGGACGGCGCCGTGGCGCGGGCAACGGGGCTGGCGAGCCCGTTCGGGGCGGTGTTCGATTCGGTGCTTGACCGGGCGAGCGAGGCGATCGTGCTGGCCGCGTGCGGGTGGTACTTCGCCGAGCGGGGGGAGCAGGTGCAGGCCGCGGTGGCGTACGCGGGGCTGTTTGGGAGCGTGGCAGTGAGCTACATGCGGGCCCGATCCGAGGTGGTTGGGATGTCGATGCGCGAGGGACTGTTCCGGCGGCAGGAGCGGGTAGTGCTGTTGGGCGTGGGGCTGTTGTTCAACGGCCTGACGGTGGTGATCTGGGTGTTGGCGGTCCTCTCGAACTTCACGGCTCTGCAGCGCTTCGCGATGCTGTGGCGGGGGCTGCGGGGGAACGAGGCGGCCTGAACTAAAGGCCGGCGGCGCTGGCGAAGCGGCGCAGCTCACCGGGGATGTCCGGCCCGGCAGGCTGGTAGGCGATCTCGGTAGCGCCCAACGATTCAAGCTCCCGGAGGCGCGCGGCCCAGTCCAGCGCCGTACGGGCGAGGCCGAGTTGGCGGAGCATGTCGCCGCTTACGACGCGGGCGTCGCGTTCGGTGAGTCCGATGAGGTGGCGGTCGTGGAGGGCTATATGACGCTGCTCGACAGGGGTCTTGTCGAGGTCGGCGAGCCATTCCGCGCCGCCCGGGAAGCGGGTGACATCGGCACCGCGTTCAACCATGGCATGGAGGGCGACACCGGCGCCGTGCCCGGCGGCCGCGAGCGCTCGGGCTGAGCCCGGGTTTTCGCCCTCACCGAGGACGGTGCCGAACGTGAGGAGGACGCACATCCGGCCCGGCGAGGTGGCGCTGACCGGCGCGCCGGCGACGAAGACGCCATCGGCGAGTTCTTCGGCGACGGCTGCACCTTTGGGCCCTCCGACGCCAAGGATGATGGGGACGTGGATCGGGCGGGGCGGGGCGAAGCCTTCGGGGTGCATCATCTGGATGAGCCTGCCTTCCCACTCGGTGGCTTCGCCGCGAAGCAGGGCCTTCAATGCGATGACATAGCTGCGAACGAACTTCCAGGAGAGCGGGCGCTGCCCCAGGGTCATGCGGCCGGTGAAGCCCGAGCCGATGGCGACGGCGAGCCGGCCCGGGGCAAGGTGATCGAGGGTGGCGATTGCGGCGGCGTTGGTCATGGGGTGCCGGAGGCTAGGGACGAGGACGCCGGGTCCGAGGCCGATGCGGCTGGTGCGTTCGGCGGCGCGGGCGAGGGAGACCCAGACATCCGGGTAGAGCGCGGGCGAATCATAGAGCCAGGCGCGGTGGTAGCCGAGCGATTCGGCGACGGCCACGTGGTCCGGAGTGGAGAGCGAGGTGGCGAACGCGCAGGAGACCTTGAGCACGGCGGGAGCGTACGGGAGGGCAGGAGAGGTGACAAACGGACGGCGCTTCACAGGCGGTGGCGGAACGGCTAGGCTCGGAGCCGGGCGGGAGGAGCTTGCAGGATGGCTACACCGTTGAGGAACCGCGCACACGTGATCGCCGGAGGGTTTCCGCCGGGGGCGGCGGCGGGGCACGACCACGACTTCGCGCGACTGCGCTTGCTGGAGTTCCTGAGCGAGCAGGAGATCCCGGCCTCCACGTCGAACGACTTTGTCGATGTGGAGCGATGGCTGCCGATCAGCCGGTTGCTCGTGACTTATACGGCGGGTCCCGTGGCCGATACGCAGCAGGCTATCGCGATCCGGCGCTGGATCGAGGACGGCGGGCGGTGGATCGGTCTGCACGGGACGAGCGGTGGCAAGGCCGTGCGCGCGAACGAGGGCGAAAGCGACAAGCGCCGGCGGATGGCGAAGCTGGAGCACCACGAAACGCTGGGCGCGTTCTTCCTGAACCATCCCCCGGTCCGGCGGTTCAAGGTCAACGTGCACGACGCGGGCGACACACTGACACGGGGCCTGCCAGAGTCGTTCGAGGTGGTGGACGAGCCGTACATGATCGAGGTTGTGCACCCGGAAAGCTCGCGGATCCTGCTGACCGCGGAGCTGGGGCCGGATGCCTCGCCGCCAGGGTTCGGGTTCGCCTACGAGAAGGACACGGCCCTGATGCCCGATGGAAAGACGCGGGCGCTCGGCTTCACACGGGACATGGGCGAGGGCGGCGTGACGTACATCGCGCTCGGGCACGCGCACACGCCGGCCACGAACAGCCAGCCGTTCGTGGACAAGAGCGTGGACCCGGAGGGCAAGACTCCGCCGGTGCTGAGGGTGACGTGGGAGGAGCCTGCCTTCCAGACGTTGCTGCGCAACGCGATCACGTGGGGGATGGGCAGCTAAGCTATTTCCACGCCCGAACGGGCCAAGGAGATGCGGTGACTGCCCCCAACGACTGGAACAAGGCGATCATTGAGGAGTTTCGAGCGAACAGCGGGAAGGTGGGCGGGCGCTTCCAGGGCGCGCCGATGGTGCTGCTGACGACGACCGGGGCGAAGAGCGGGAAGCGGCTGACGACGCCCCTGGTGAGCATGCCCGACGGCGAGCGGCTGCTGGTGTTCGCTTCGAAGGGCGGCGCACCGAAGCACCCTGCGTGGTACCACAACCTGGTCGCGAACCCAACGGTGACGGTGGAATACGGGACGGAGAAGTTCGAGGCCGAAGCGGAAGCGATCGCCGGCGAGGAGCATGACCGGTTATACGCCAGGCAGGTCGCGGTGTTCCCGGGCTTCGGGGACTACCAGAAGAACACCACGCGGGTGATTCCGGTGATCGCGCTGAACCGGAAGCGCTAACTGTCGCCGAAATCGGGTGGACGCCAGTCGTCAGGTTGAGACGGCGGCGGTGGGGGCGGCGTAGCGGCCGCCGGAGCCGAGGCTCGCTGGTTCGCGAGGAGCGTCGAGATGAGGAAAGCGAAGACCGCCAGCAGACCGAAGACGACTGCAGCGCCAACAATCTCGATCGTGCCTGTGCCGAGGCTGTTGTCGCCGCCCGAATTGCTAGCGACGGCGGGTCTCGTCTGAGCGGTCGCGGTGTCCTGCGCGGCGGTGCGCGTGGTCGT
>JBGOVF010000440.1:0-3029 GCA_041477975.1 Tepidiformaceae bacterium | reverse complement strand
TCGCGGGCCACATCGGCGATGCAGAACCCGGAGGTGTTGGTGGCGAAGATGGCGGACGGTTTGACGACCGAGTCGAGTTCCTTGAACACCTCTTGCTTCAGTTCCAGCTTTTCCGGGATCGCTTCGATGATGACGTCGCAATCCTTCAGGCTGGCAAGCGCGGTGCTGTAGCTCACGCGGCTCATCGCGACCACGGCGTCGTCGAAGGCGAGCTTGTTGCGCTCGACGGCGCGCTTCATGCCCCACTTGCCATCGCAGACGGCGTGGCGCGTTGTCTCGATCGCCTCGTCGCTGATATCGCGCACGACGATGTCGTAGCCCGCAATCGCGAATGTCTGGGCGATACCTCCGCCCATGATTCCGCCGCCCAGCACGCCAATAGTTTTCACGCCTTCGAGTTTCATGTTTCAAACCCCTCTGAATTGCCTGTGAATGGTAGCTGGCTGAGGCGCGGGCCGCCCGGGCGAACTGCGTGGCGGACGCTTCCGGCGTAGGTTGTGACAGTGCCCGCTAACGACGACATTCCGCTCGAACCGCCGCTCGCCATCCACCGGGAGACGGTCCCGGCGGTGGAGGACCGCTCGTACCTGCTCTACGCGGCGTCGGCGCTGACGGCCGCTTTGTGCGGCGGGTTCTTGATGGCGATCGTGCTGCCACTCGCGGCGACCGGTGAGATCGGCGGCGGCGACCGCGTGCCGTGGCTCACCCAGGCGCATGGGTGGATCCAGCTGCAGGGGTGGGTGGGGCTGTTCGTGGCCGGCATGGCGGTGCGGCTGATCCCAAGGTTCGCCGGGCGCAAGCCTGTACCCCGGCGAATCACAGTCCCGCTGCTGATGCTGCTCGCGCTGCCCGTCCTGGCGCGGATGACGCTGGAGCCGTTCGCGAAGGGGGCGGCTGGCGAATGGAGCGCGCGGGCGATCGGCTTCGGGTCAATGCCCGGCCTCGCCGGCGTGGCAGGGGTGCTCCTCGTGACGCTGGCCAAAGGGCGGCGGCAGCACGAACCGTGGCGCTACCTGGCCTTCGCGGGCGCGGCCTGGTGGCTCGCCTGGGCCGGACTCGCCGCCTGGGCGGGAGTTCGCGGCGCCGAGCACGATGGGCTCGTCCCGGCAACGTTCGACGACACGCTGACGTGGGTCGTGATCTTCGGGCCGATCGCCAATTTCATCTGGGCGGTCCAGAGCCGCAGCGTGCCTATCTTCTTCGGACGCAAGACTCCGCCGGTCCGCCGGATGGCCGTGCCGGGGCTGCTCCTCAACGGAGGCGCGGCGCTGCTCGCAGTGTCGTTGTTCTCGTGGAACGACGAGACGGCCGCGCGGCTGTCTGGCGCGGGGCTGTTGTGCGCGGGAGTCGCCTCGGCGTGGTTGCCGCTGGTTGCTGGTGCAGTCGGCGGGACGGCGAAGCGCCTGCGCCCACGAGCGAGGGCGGCCGGACGCTTCGTGCTCGCCGCGAACATCGCCTCGGCGGGGGCGGGCGTCGCACTGGCCTGGGCCGGGGCGCACACACTCTTGAGCGGCGAGGCGGAAGCCTTCGGGCTGCGAGATGCAGCCCGGCACGCACTTGGGCTGGGCCTGATTTCGATGCTCATCCTGGGTATGGCGCGGCTGGTCGCACCGGTATTCGCACTTGAACGCGTGCAGCCGGGCCGACCGTCTGTGATCGACCGCGCGCCGTTCTGGCTAATGGTCGGGGCGCTCGCGCTGCGGGTCTCGGCCGGGTTGCTCTACGACCAGGTCAGCTACGAGTCGCGCATGCACCTGGCGGCAACGGCCGGCCTGCTGGCCTGGCTGGCGATCGGGCTGTTCGCGTTCGCCATGGTACGAGCCGTGCGTGCCGAGAAGTCGACGCAGGCGCTGCTGCGTGGTATAGCGGAGCGCCACGGCCGCGTCTAGGCGGTCAGCGTCACGGCACCCCGCGATGGCTCCGGAATTACGTCACCATGGACCAGCGCGGATTCGACCCACACGGCCATCGCTTCCTCCAGGCCACGCAGCGCTGCTTCGGGAGTCTCGCCGGCAGTCAGACAGCCCGGAAGCTCGAGCACCTCGCCAAGATAGCCTTCGCGAGGTTCGCCGCTGATAACGCGGTGGTAGGGACGGTCAATGATCGACCGGATTCGGGCGGCAAGCGCGGCGTCAGTCATCGTCGTCCCCCTCGGTCAATCGCAAGATGATTCGGACATACACAGCCAGAACGGCTGGCCGCCGAAACGGGACCACGACCTTCTCGCGTCCGCGACGAAAGGCATGGTGACTCCCCTGCACTCGATCCAGATCCCATCCGTACAAGTTTAGCAGCCGTTCCAGTTCATCGAATCGGACGTTGTGCGGCCGACTGGCGAGCCGCCGCCGGAACTCCTTCCGTTCCACGCGCCCTACAGCCCTCGAACCTGCGGGATCACGTCCCGCCCAACAGCCTCGATCGGCCTGATCGTATCCACATCGATGAGGTACCCGATGACCGCCTGGACGCCGACCTCGGCGAAGCGGCCGAGCATCTCGACAGCCTGGCCTGACTTCTCGCCGTTCGGTCCCACGTCGAGGCGCGAGAGGACCGTCTTTTCGATGCTGGAGTAGTCGCGGCCGACGGTATCGCAGTGCGCGCGCAGTACTTCCAACTTGTGGGCGACCGTGGCGGGATCCCCGAAGAGGTTGCAGGCGTCGGCGTACTTCGCGACGAAACGAAGCGTCTTCTTCTCGCCGCTGCCGCCGATGAGGATCGGCGGGTGCGGGCGCGAGAGGCTCTGCGGCGAGTTCAGGGTTTCCGCGAGCTGGTAATGGCGGCCTTCGAACGGGCCGTCGTTGTCGCTCCACATCTGGAGGCAGATCTGGAGGGCTTCTTCGAGGCGCTGGAAGCGTTCCTTGAGCGGCGGAAACGGCACGCCCATGGCCTTGTGCTCGCGTTCGAACCAGGCCGCGCCGATGCCCAGGTAGGCCCGGCCGCCGGAGATCACGTCGAGCGTGGTGACCTGCTTCGCGAGGATGCCGGGGTGGCGGTAGGTCACGCCCGTGACCATTGTCCCGAGCCGTGCG
>JBGOVF010000184.1:0-5617 GCA_041477975.1 Tepidiformaceae bacterium | reverse complement strand
GGTTCGACGCACCCCTTCGCGGATGTCTACAACCCGGCGGCTTCGCTGAATGTTCTCACGCCCGTGTTCAGCAACACCTGGGATCCGGCGTGCGAGCCCGCGGCCGGGACGCTCCCGCCGCCGCCGAAGGGCTGCACCGGAGCCATCGGCTGCCTCCGGCTCGCGGCACTCGCCCGCGACTGAGACTCAGCGGCCCAAACCCGGACGAACCCCGATAGCGTTCACGGAAACGCTGCGTTACGGTAAGTGCGCCCTTGGCGGGGCGTGGGCCTGGTTGGGTTGACATGACCGGACGAACTCGGCCGCTGATGGCGGTGGCGGCCCTTGTGATGGCGCTGGCCGGCGTCGCGGCCCTCATCGTCGCCCATTCGGGCGAAGCAGCGCAGGGCGATGCCCCGTATGTCATCGAAGTTGACGAGCAGGGCTTCAACCCGCGCCAGTGCAACATCAACCGCGAAGACTCCGTGGTCTTCAAGAATGTGGGCAAGGCCGAGATCGAGGTCATCTCACCAGGCTTCGGAGGCCTCCCGCCCGATCCCGATTTCGTCCTTCAGCCGGGTGAAACGTCGTCGTCGCTCCTGTATAGCGCGGGCGGCAACTACCACTACCAGGATGCCGACCGCCCCACTCATAAGATGACGGTCTCGACGCCTGGCCGCTCGAACTTCGGCACGGTGAGTTGCTCTAAAGAGGCGCCAACTCCGACCGCTACCCCAACGAAGACCCCCGGGCCAACGCCCGTTCCTCTCTCGCCGAAGTGCGTGGCGCGCGCGTATCTGCTCGGCGCGATACCCGGCAACGAGGGCTGCGCGATCGCCCTGAGCCTCGCTTCCGACGGCGGGTAGGGCGCCGAGCGGACCGCGGCTGGCGGTATACTGCATAGATGAGCGACGTATTGACCTGGCAGGAGATCGAGCGCCGCTACCCCGACGAGTGGGTGCTGCTTGATCAGTTGCAAAGCGAGGGCTCCCTCGATGTAACCGGCGGACGCGTCGTGTTCCACAGTAAGGACCGGTCGGACGTGTACCGGAAAGCTGCTGCTCTCAAGCTCGCCGACGCCGCTTTGCTCTTCACCGGGGAGGCCGATCCAGAACTCGCGTTCGTCCTTTGACGGCTCCCGTTCGCGACCGCTTCAGCCCCAGCGGCCTGTTGATCGTGGTCGCCCGTCTTCACGGCCCGGCCGGCCTGCCGCGAGCGCGCGTAATGGTCGATACCGGAGCCTCTTACACCGTCTTGCCGATGAGTCTTCTTGAGGCCGCTGGTTACGCCGCCGACGCCGCGATTCGAGAGCAGGCGATCGTGACCGCTTCCGGCATGGAACGAGTTCCACTCTTCAGAGTGGAAGCGCTTGAGGCGCTGCAGCGCGTACGGCCGGGGCACACTGTGCTCGCTCACGATCTCCCGGTTGAGTCCGGCGTCGACGGCCTCCTGGGTCTCGATTTCTTTCGCGGCTCACGCCTCACCGTCGACTTCCGCTCCGGCACGATCGAGCTGGCCTGACGCGCGGTTCCAACGGTTGACGCCGGATTCCTGCCGGGCAAGACTCCTCTGCCCACGACCTCCACCGTCCGGCCCATGCCCACCCCGGAGAAGAATCAAATGCAGAAACGCTGGTCACTCTCCGTCCCGCTCGATGGGTACACGCTGGCCGAACACGGCGATATCGCCCGCGAGGCCGAACGGCTCGGTTACACCGACGCGTGGTCGTTCGAAGTTGATGGCATCGATTGCTTCTCCCCCCTGGCGGTGGTGGCGGGCGCAACGCAGATGCGCGTGGGCACGGCGATCGCGAACGTCTATACGCGGGGTCCCGCCACCCTGGCCCAGAGCGCGGCCGGGATCGCCGAAACCGCGCCCGGCCGCTTCCATCTCGGGATCGGGAGCGGCTCCCAGCCGATCGTCGAGATGTGGAACGGCCGCCACTTCGAAAAGCCCGTTACCCGCGTCCGGGAGATGGTCCAGTTCCTCCGCTCGGCCCTCGCCGGCGAGCGGGTGGTCTTCAACGGCGAGACGTTCTCCGTGGACGGCTTCCGTCTCTCCCGGACGCCGAGCCATCCCATCCCGATCCATGTCGCCGCGCTTCGATCGAACATGCTTCGCGTTGCTGGCGAAGTTGGCGATGGCGCAATCATCAATTGGCTCTCAGCCGAAGATGTGCGCAAGTCGGTGAACGTGGTCCGCGATGCGGCTTCAGCCGCCGGCCGAGACCCGGCCACGGTCGAAATCACCGCTCGGCTCATGGTCAGCGTCGATCCGATCACGCCCGAAGCCGACACCATGGTGAGGCGCCATATCAATGCCTACCTCAATGTGCCGGTCTACAAGGCGTTCCATCAGTGGCTTGGCCGGAGCGAGGTGCTGGCGCCCATGTGGGAGGCCTGGGATTCGGGGAACCGCCGCGGGGCCGTCGCCGCCATCCCTGAGCACACCGTCGACGAGCTCATCATCCGCGGCACGCCGGAAGAACGGAACGCCCACGTGCGCCGCTACATGGATGCCGGCGTGGATACGGCCTTCCTTTCGTTCTTCACCTTCGAAACGGACCAGGCCCGCCAGCGGGAGCTGATCCGCAACGCGATTCGCGAAATGGCCCCGCGTTAAGGGCCCCGCCCAAAACATCTGGCATGTGGCGCGCACGTATCTTCGGTCAGTGGCACAATGCCAACCGGTGGACGGTACGAAGCTGGTCTTCCTCATGGTAGGCGGGGCACTGGCCCTGGTGCTCTTCTTCCAGGCGCTCAACCAGTTTTCGTAAGGAGCACTGTGACTCCCAAAAGTTACACACGGTTTACACGGCCCCTAGCCGAACCTGCCCGGAATCCGTTGACCCTACTTCCGGCCGGTTCCTGCACTGCTGTGCGATGAGGAGAGTATCCATGGAGCGAATTCGATTCCGAACCCTGGCCCTCGCAGCTGCGCTTGCCGCCTGCATGCTGATACCGGCCGCCGCCGCTCAAGCGCGAGGCGATTCCGGCGGGCACCACGAACTGATTACTGGCCGCGGGTTCGATAACGTCACCGTCCTCCCCGCCCTGCTCCCCAACAGCAAGGAAAACACGAGCGCCATCGCCCAGAACAACGGCTCGGCGCCCGCGACGATCGTGATGGAGATTTACACCACGGCCGGTGTGCCCATCCCGTCCGCCACCGTCCCGTTCACCAACGTGCCGGTTGGCGGCACGCGCGTGTTCGCGCAGGCCATCAACACGGGCCTCGCGCCCGGCTTCCGCGGCGTCGGCATCATCTCCAGCGATCAGCCGATTAACGCCCTCCTCGTCCGCGACATCGAATCGAACGTCGGCGCCAAGTCGTACTCGATTCACAACGCCTACCCCACGGGCGGCAACAAAGTCGCCCTCCCGTACGTCGCGAACGCCCTCGATAGCACCTACAACACTCGCTTCGCCATCGCCAACACAGGCGGAGCGCAGGCCTGCGTGACCGTCCTTTACACCTTCCCGGGCGGGGCCAAGTCCCCCGTGACCGATTCCGGTTCCGGCGGCGCGACCTGCGCGGGTGGCGGCTACGCCATCCCTGTCGGCGGCCAGATTAGCTTTGCGCCGAACAACGTGGATGGCGCGATTCCCATGCCCGCCTCGACCGCGAACTCGATCATGGCCGTGACCGTCACCTCAACTGGCTCCACCGTCACCGTCGCGGTCGACGCCTACCTTTCGGGCGGCCTCAAGAAGCTTGCCTCCTACGATGGCTTCGTCGTCGGCGCTGCCGGCGACACGACGGATGACATCGGTACGACAATCGCCATTCCGCTGGCGCTGAAGCTCGACGGGTTCTACACGCAGATCTTGCTTTCGAACCCGAACGGCGCCGCCGCGAACGCGACGATCACGTACACCGGCAACACTGGCACGTACACGGTCACGCTCGCCATCCCGGCGAACGGCACCGCCAGCCACAGCGTCTATGAAGCCGTTGGTGGCATTCCCGAAGGCTTCGTCGGCGCCGCAACCGTCACCTCCGATCAGCCCTTGGCCGCCGTCCTCTTCCGCTCGAAGAAAGTCTCCCCGGGCAGTGAGGCCGATACCGACCTCTATACCGCCGTGAACGGCATTCCAACTGACCGCGCCACGATTAGCGCGAAGTTCCCGCTCGTCTTCCGCCGCGCCTACAAGAGCGGCGGGCTCGATGGCTACAACACTTGGATTGGCATCAGCGTCGCCAGCGGCGGCACCGCCAACCTCACCATCACCGCCGTCAACGACACGTCGAACTCGGCGCCCGGTTGCGCGGCGGCAGCCACGTATACCAGCACCGTGACGATCACGGGCTCGCACATCTTCTACCAGAACCTCGATAGCGATAACGGCTTCGGCGCCGCACCGGGATGTTTCTGGGGAGGCGTGACGATTACCAGCAATGTGCCGATCATCGGTATCGCTGACGCCACCAACGACCTCAACTTCGGCGACAACGACGGCCTTTACAACGCCTTCAGCAACTAACCGCGAAGGATTCGCTCACTCCACCGAAGGGGCGCTGCAAGGCGCCCCTTCTGCGTGTCCTCCACCGTTTCCGTTTGGCGAAGCTGAACTAGGATAACTCTCGATGTCGATCGCCTACGGCGGGATCGTCGCCTTCCTCTTTCGCGGCCTGAACCTGGTCGTAGCGCTCAGTACGGTGCTGCTCACCTCGCGCCAGCTCAGCCAGGGCGAATACGGCACGTTCGTCCTTGGGCTCACAGTCATCGGGATCGTGAGCGCCGCGACCGGGGGACTGACGGCAGCCACGGCCTACCAGGTATCGAACAAGCGGCGCGCCCCCGCCGCCGCGCTGCTCAACGGCGGTTCCCTGGGCGTGACGCTCGGCCTGGCCGCTGTCCTCGTGGGCATCCTCGGCACGCAGGTGTTCACCGGCGAGGCCAATCGCGTCTCCGCTGCCGTTGGCGCCGCGGCGGCCGCCGTCATCGTCAACAGCGTTGTCGCAGGCGTCTTTCTCGGGCGCGGCTCCCTTATCCGCTACAACTTCGCCCTCGTCTTCCCGCCCTTCTTCTCGTTGGTAGCGATCGCCGCGCTCTTTGTGGCGAACGGCCACAAGTCCCCGGAAGGCGGGCTCGCGATGTTCGCGGTCGGGCAGTGGGCCGCGGTCGCCGTCCTCGTCCTCACCGGCGGAGGTGGCTTCGTCGGGGGCTGGACGTTCGATAAGCAACTGACGAAGCACATTGCCCGCTTCGCGTTCCTGGCCGGCGCCGCCAGCGCGATCTCCTACCTGAACTACCGCGCCGACCTCTTCGTCGTCCGTCATTTCGAAGGCAAGGACGGCGTCGCGACGTACTCGCTCGCCGTCTACATCGCCGAATCCGTCTGGCAGGTGAGCGGCTCGCTTGCGCTCGCGTCATACCAGCGTATCGGCGCCCTCTCTCGGCACGAGGCGGCGGCGCTCACGACGCGCGTCATGCGCCACACCATCGTGCTCCTCGCCGTCATTTGCGGCCTCCTGTTCCTCGCCGCCGGCCTGATCGAGTCGGTTCTCTTCGGCGAAAAGTACCCGGGCGTGGCCTCCGCGCTTCGATTCATCCTGCCGGGCGTACTTCTCTACGGGCTGGCGCAATCGTATTCCGCGTTCTACACGCAGCAGCGAGGTTTGCCGTGGGTGGCGG
>JBGOVF010000200.1:0-5279 GCA_041477975.1 Tepidiformaceae bacterium | reverse complement strand
TCCCCGGCTCGCCCCGGTGACGAGCGCAACCTTGTTCTCCAGAGTCATCACGGTTCTCCTTAGCGGCCTTCGAACTGCGGTTCGCGCTTTTCCAGGAACGAGCGCACGCCCTCTCGGCGGTCCTGCGACGGTTCGATCACGCTCAACGCGGTGCCCGAAAGCTCCAGCGCCGTCTCGAAATCGAGGTTGGCCGTGCGGTTCGCGAGCATCTTGCCGAGCTTCTGGGCGATCGGCGGGCCGGCCTCGACCATGGTCGCCAGTTCCATCGTCTTGGTCTCCAACTGGTCGGGCTCGACAAGGTAGTTCGTGAGGCCGGCCGCGTGCGCTTCCTCGGCCGGCATGAAGCGGCCGGTCATCATCATCTCCATGGCTTTTCGCCAGCCGATGATGCGCGGGAAGCTCCAGAAACCGCCGAGGTCCGCGAACAGGCCGCGCTTCACGTAGGCGACCTGGAAGCGGGCGGCCGTGGACGCAACAGCCATGTCGCAGTGCGCGACCATGTCGAACCCCGCGCCGACGCAGACGCCGTTCACGGAGGCGATGACCGGCACTTCAAGGCGACGGAGGGCGATGTACGCCTCGGACTCGCCGCGGAAGCGAAGGCGGCTGCCTTCGAGGTCGATTGGGGGCGGCTCCGCCGGTGCTTCGCCGCCCAACCGGGTGGCGCTGCCGCCGAAGTCGGCGCCAGCGCAGAAGGCGCGCCCCGCGCCGGTGATCACCAGGCAGCGCACCGTGCGGTCCTGGCGCGTCTTGCGGAACACGTCCTCCAGTTCGCCGAACATCTCCATGCTCAGCGCGTTGAGCTTTTCGGGACGGTTGAGGGTGAGCCAGAGGATGCCCTGCCGGTCGCCCCGGCGTTCGGTGAGGATGGTTGCGTAGGTCATTGCTGCTCCGGCTGCCGATGCGCAGACGCGGCGAGCATACGCAGCAAGGCGAAGCGTGAGAAGTGCGGCGAGATCTCAAAGCGGGGCGCCAGGTGGCGCCCCGCCGATCGTCCGGCCGCGAACGGCTAGTTGATTGCCACGTTTACTTTCGTGGGTGCGGCCACCGCGACCACAGGCACCTTGACCGTCAACACGCCATCCTTGAACTCCGCCTCGGCCTTTGCGGCATCGACGCGGCTGGTCAGTGGGATGCGGCGATAGAAGCTGCCGTAGAGGCGCTCGGAGATGTAGAAGTTGTCCTCTTTCGTTTCCGTTTCGCTCTTGCGCTCTCCCTGGAGGACCATCGCGTCCTCCTCAATGCTCACCTTCACATCGTCTTTGGTGAGCCCGGGAAGGTCTGCTTTGGCAATGACCATCCCGTCCTTTTCCGACACATCGACGCGAGGCGCCCAGGCGTCGCCGGTCGTCCGACGGCCAAACGGCCAATCGAACGGGAAGGCAAACGGGAACCCGAACTCCATGTCTCGGAATGGGCGGAACAGGTCAGGTCGTTGCGGTTTCATGACTGTCATGGCTGCGCACTCCTTGCGTAGATTTCACCCGGAGTGTCTCCCCGCGCCACGACCGGCGGAAGGGCCGTTGGGCCCTTGGCCAGGGGGTCACCCGGGCCGACTCGAGGGTTCTCGCGGCCGCCGGCCAGGACGTGATGGCCCGGCGCGACCGCCCCGTGCGACCCGTTTGCCGCCGGCGATGCGTTCGCGGCTGTCACCGAAGCGAGGCGCCACAGCCGCCGCCCATCTACCCAGTGCGTCTTGAGCTGCCCGCGCAGCACCGAGCCACCGGCGACGACCCACGCCCGACGTCCGCCCTGGTGGAAGTAGAAGTCCAGCACCGGTCCGCGTTCGCTCAGGATCTTGAACCACACTGAGCGGTCGGCAGTCAGTTGCGATGAATTGATTGTGGCCAGGGGTGTTCCGTCGTCAGCGAGCAGTGCGTCCATCGAGGTGCGTCCATTGACTTTCGGTGCGGGCGGCGTCGAGCGTGTGTCAGGCAGCTCGCACGTTCGCATCGTCGACTGCCGGGCCTGAATGGGAGGACGTCCTTTTCGCGGGTACTCCCGGCCGGGCATCGCGTGAGCGCACCCTGACCACGGCGACGATGGCGACGAGAAGTGCGGCGGCGCCCACGATCGCGAAGAACAGCCATCGCATGAGAACACCCTCGTCGCGGCGAACATGTCACGGACTCAGTCCGCGAGGGGTACGGTACCGCGATGCCGCGGCCCGGGAAGGCCCAAACGGCCAGTTCTGGTGGGCCATACGGCCGGCGATCTGCACCGCCGGATTGCGAATACTGACGATGCGCCGGCACAGCGGGAGGGGGATCTATGTCCAGGCCAGACCAGAGCGACGGATCTGCGGGCCATCATTCGCTTCTGCGAGCCGCCGACCGGCTTGCGGACCTGGCGGGGCAGCCGGGGCTGGGTGCGGGCCGCCGGGTACACGACGCGCTTCACGGGGCCGCTGTGGCAGTTGAGGACCATTTCGAGATCGCCCGCACATCGGAAGACGACCTCGACCATCCGGAGCTGCGGCCGCAACTCGCGATCCTCGAACGAGAGATGGCCATGCTCCTCGATGCCTGTTGGGAGACTGTGCGCAGTTCCGAGCCTTCCGAAGCGGTATTGCGAGTGCGGCTGCGGGGACTCGCCCACGGGTTGCGGCGCGCAGCGGAGCGCGAGATTGCACTCGTCAACGCTGCGTTCTCGGAGACGCCCGCGCTGGATTGACCTGGGGCGGCCCCGGCACGAACCAGCACGTAGAATCGAACCCACCTGAGTCGGGCGCGCCCGTGTTGGAGTCGATAGCTCATGATCAGAACACTGCTCGTCGCGAACCGCGGCGAAATCGCGATCAGAATCGCCCGGGCGGCGGCAGAGCTGGGCATCCGGTCGGTGGCGGTCTTCTCTGAGGACGACGCAAGTTCGCTGCACATCCGCCGCGCGGACGAGGCGGTCAGGCTCCCCGGGCGCGGCGCGGCGGCGTACCTGGATATCGAACAGGTCGTCGCGGCGGCGAAGAGTGCTGGTTGCGATGCCGTGCATCCTGGCTATGGCTTCCTCAGCGAGAACGCCGCCTTCGCGCGGGCATGCGCCGCGGCCGGCCTGGGATTCGTGGGGCCCTCCCCGGCGATTCTCGAACTGTTCGGGGACAAGGGCAGGGCGCGGGAACTTGCAGAGCGGCTTGGGGTGCCCGTGCTACCGGGGACGGCGGCCGCGACGAGCCTGGAGGAGGCGCACGCCTTCTTTCGCGGGCTTGGCGAAGGCGCGGCAATCATGATCAAGGCGCTGTCCGGTGGTGGGGGGCGCGGGATGAGGGCGGTAACAAGCGGGACCGACCTGGACGCCGCCTATGCTCGCTGCCAATCGGAGGCACGGTCGGCCTTCGGCATCGCGGATGTCTACGTCGAACAATTCCTGCCGCGCGCCCGCCACATCGAGGTGCAGGTTGCGGGCGATGGTTCGGGTGATGTGAGCCACGTGTGGGAGCGGGAGTGCACGATCCAGCGCCGGAACCAGAAGCTCATCGAAGTCGCTCCCGCGCCCGGCCTTTCCCGCGAACTGCGGGAAACGCTGATTTCCGCGGCGCTGCGAATGGCGCGAGAGGTGCGCTACGAAAGCCTGGGCACGTTCGAATTCCTCGTGGATGCGACCGATACCGGCGCGCACCCGGCGTTCGCGTTCATCGAAGCCAACGCGCGATTGCAAGTGGAGCACACGGTCACGGAGGCGGTCACGGGAATCGACCTCGTGCAAGCCCAGTTGAAGCTGGCCTCGGGCGCGTCGCTTGTCGAGGCCGGGCTTTTCCAGGCCGACATCCCCGAGCCGCGGGGCTTCGCCATCCAGGCGCGCGTGAACATGGAGAAGATGAGCGCGAGCGGGCAGACGCTGCCGTCCGGGGGCACGCTGACGGCGTTCGAGATCCCGTCCGGCCCGGGCATCCGCGTCGATACGTTTGGCTATGCCGGGTATACGACGAGCCCGGCGTTCGATTCGCTGCTGGCGAAGGTCGTCGCGCATTCGCCCACGCCGGACTTCGGCGCCGCCGCCGCGCGCGCGGCGAGGGCGATAGACGAGTTCCGCGTGGAGGGTGTTGGGACGAACGTGCCGTTCCTGAAGGCGGTTTTGGAGCATCCGGATTTCGTGGCAAACCGCGTCCACACCCGGTTCATCGAAGAGCACACCGCGGAGCTGCTTGCGGCGATACCGGAGGCGCCGATCCTGTCCGAAGCGTCCCGCGCCGAACCGCCGGCCAGGCTCGCAGGCGCGCGACTGGAGAGCGCCGACCCGCTGGCGGTGTTGCACCATGGCAAAGCCGACGCCTCCACGACGGCGGGGCCAACCCCGGCGAAGGAGAAATTGGAGCCGGGGCTGGTGGGCGTTCGGGCGCCGCTGCAAGGGACGATAGTGACGATCGACGTGCGCGAAGGCGACCTCGTCCACAAGGGGCGGCAGTTGTTGGTGATGGAAGCAATGAAGATGGAGCACGTCATCGCGGCGGAGGCGAGCGGGCGCGTGCAGCGGATCGGCGTCGCGGTTGGCGACCCGGTGTACGAGGGGCATCTGCTGGTGACGCTGGAGGAGCAGGAGGTTGTGGCGGAGGACGTTGGCGTCGCAGTGGCGGTGGACCTGGACCGGATCCGGCCGGGCCTGGAGGAAGTGCATCAGCGGCACGAAATTGGGTTGGATGCGGCGCGTCCCGACGCCATCGAACGCCGCCGCAAGACGCACCAGCGGACGACGCGCGAGAACGTCGAGGACCTGTGCGACCCGGGCAGCTTCGTCGAGTACGGGCCGCTTGTGACGGCCGCGCAGCGGCGCCGGCGGACGATGGAGGACCTGATCGCACGGACGCCGGCAGACGGGCTGGTGGCGGGCATCGGCACGGTCAACCGGCATCTGTTCGACGAAACGCGCTCGCGCTGCATCGCCATGAGCTATGACTACACCGTGCTGGCCGGCACGCAAGGCACCCAGAACCACCGCAAGAAGGACCGGATGTTCGAAATCGCCGAGGAGTGGCGGCTGCCGGTGGTGTTCTTCACCGAAGGCGGCGGCGGGCGGCCCGGCGATACGGATGGAATCGGCGTTGCGGGGCTGGATTGCATGGCGTTTAACTACTTCGGCAAGCTGAGTGGGCTCGTGCCACTTGTGGGCGTTACCTCCGGGCGGTGCTTCGCCGGCAACGCGGCCCTCCTTGGCTGCTGTGACGTAGTCATCGCCACGAAGAATTCGAACATCGGCATGGGAGGCCCGGCGATGATCGAAGGCGGTGGGCTGGGCGTGTTCCGTCCGGAGGAGGTCGGGCCGGCGGAGGTGCAGGCGGCCAACGGGGT
>JBGOVF010000043.1:0-10430 GCA_041477975.1 Tepidiformaceae bacterium | reverse complement strand
CTCGACCCGCAACAGTTGCGCAAAGGCCCGGCCATCGTCGAAACGTCTCCGCCTCGCCAGGCCTAGCGGAAGAGGTCGCGCTCGGTATCGCGGATGATGCTTTGCATCGTCGCCGTGTCGTCCGGCTCCCAGGGGAGCCCGCGGATCGCCGCAACCGGGACGCGGCTGAGGTTACCCTTCACCAGTTCGGCCGCCCCTGCCAGTTCGTCTGCCGTGCACAGCGCCTGAACGCGGAATTCGTGTCCGTGCGGGTCCACCTGGCCGATATAACTCGTCACGGGCTGCATCCCGGCGATCCCGATAGCGATGTCCGTCTGGCCTTCGCGCCACGGTCGCCCGAACGTATCGGAGATGATGACGGCGACATCCACACCCCGGGCGCCGAGCGTCTTCCGAATGCGCGCGGCGCTGGCATCGGGATCGACCGGCAGCAGGACGGCCAGTCCGTGCCCACCGGAACTCGATTGATCGATCCCGGCGTTGGCGCAGATGAAGCCGTGGCGCGTCTCGGTGATGAGAATCGGGCCGACCTGACGGACGACGCGGCGGGATTCCTGGAGCACCAGCTCGACGACGGCCGGCTCCTTCTCCCACTTCTCCGCGTACTGCTGAGCAAACGGCGAGACCTTCACCGTCGCCATATCGACTACGCGGCCCTCTGCCTTGGAGACGATCTTCGAAGTCACAACGACGATGTCGCCGTTCTGAATCGGCGTTCCCGCGGCTGCCGAGGCATCCGCGATCATGGTCCCAAGGTCGCTGCCGCTCGCTATCTCGGGCAGGCCCGGGACACCGAAGATGCTCAGTCCAGCCATGGGTTCGGGCTCCTGTCTGGCGATTCCATCAGATACCGACGACCTTTATGCTGGTCTGCGTCCGGTACTTTCGATTCAGGTTGATCAGCAGGGATGTGAGCATCTCGACGTAACGGCTGTTTGAGAGGCCCCCGGCGTCGATGCCGCGCACTCCCTCTATTTGGTTGGCGAGTTCGATGATGACCTGCTTCGCCCCGGCGTCCCTCCCGCACACGAGGACGTCACAATCGACCGGATGATCGAGTTCCATGAGCTTCTCCGCGCTCATGTTCTGGAACGCCGAAACGACCGTGGCGTTTGGCAACTGGGCGGCTGCCTCCTGCGCCGCGCTCTTTCCCTCGACGTTCAGCGCCACGGCACCGATCCCCTGCACGAACTCGAGGGGCGCGACAACATCACAGACGATTTTCCCGTCGAGCGCGCTGCCGAGGGCTTCGAGCGTCGCCTGTTGTCCCGAATAGGGGAACGTTAGGAAGACCACTTCCGCGTCCGCGAGAATGTCGGCGTTGGCCCCGCCTGTCGCGTTCGCGCCAGCCACCGCCTCCCGAACCTTGGCTGCGCCCTCTTCGCCTCGCTCGGTGGAACGCGAACCAATGGCAACGTGGTGACCCGCGCGGGCGAGACGCATGGCCAACCCGAGCCCTTCGGGGCCCGTGCCCCCAACAAACGCCAGATTCATCCTGCCTCCTTCGCGAGTGTTGGGCGCCCTGTGGGGCGCGACACGGCAGTCTACCAATCACGGCGTCCGCACGCTTCGCGGGCGCAACCCTGTGCCTGACTCTGTCCAGGTCCGTTTATGGAAGGGAGGCAACCGTTCCGCGGGTGTTGTGGAAGTGGGCCTCGCGTGGCCTGTATAGGCTGGCTTACCACCCCCCCAGTAGGGCGGAAATCATCTGCTATACTCGAAATCAGGCGCGGTCCCCCGCCGCATTCCGGAGAGCCATATTGTATTCACGCTGGCTTCGTAACAGCTTCATCTACCTGCTGATCCTGGTGGCGGTTATCGCCATCGTTTTTGCCTTCTTCAACGGCGGGAGCGGGCATCCGAAGGTGGCCTTCGGCCAGGTCGTCGAAGACGCCAAGGCGGGCGCCATTCAGAAGCTCGAAGTGGACGGACGCGACGTCACTGTCACGTATTTGCCTACAAACGGGGCGAAGGCCGTCGTCAAGAGCGCCAAGATCGGCCCCAACACTGACCTCGAAAAGCTGCTGCTCGATGCGAATGTGGGACTCAGCGGCAACAGCACGCCAACACAGCCAGCGGTCAATCTCGAATACAAAGATAGCTCGGGCTTCGGGCCCTGGCTTGGCCTGCTCCTTAACATCCTCCCGTTCCTCCTCTTCGGCCTCTTCCTTCTCCTGATCATGCGCCAGGCGCAGGGCTCGAACTCGCAAGCGATGAGCTTCGGCAAAAGCCGGGCGCG
The DNA here is from genome assembly GCA_041477975.1 of Tepidiformaceae bacterium. Taxonomy (GTDB): domain Bacteria; phylum Chloroflexota; class Dehalococcoidia; order Tepidiformales; family Tepidiformaceae; genus JBGOVF01. The sequence goes on along the minus strand of JBGOVF010000043.1, from coordinate 8,191 downwards.
GCTGTTCACCGGGAGCAAGGTCACGGTCACCTTCGGCGACGTCGCCGGCGTTGATGAAGCGAAGGAGGAACTCGCTGAAGTTGTCGAGTTCCTCAAGTACCCGGAGAAGTTCGCAGCCCTCGGAGCGCGTATCCCCAAGGGCGTGCTCCTGGTAGGCCCTCCCGGCACCGGCAAGACCCTGCTCTCACGCGCGGTCGCGGGCGAAGCGGGCGTGCCGTTCTTCAGCATCTCCGGTTCCGAATTCGTCGAAATGTTCGTCGGCGTCGGCGCGAGCCGCGTCCGCGATTTGTTCGACCAGGCCAAGAAGAACGCACCCTGCATCGTCTTCGTGGACGAAATCGATGCGGTCGGCCGTCAGCGCGGCGCCGGCCTGGGTGGTAGCCACGACGAACGCGAACAGACGCTGAACCAGATCCTCGTCGAGATGGATGGCTTCGACACCGGCACGAACGTCATCGTTATCGCCGCAACGAACCGCCCCGACATCCTTGACCCCGCACTTCTTCGTCCCGGGCGCTTCGACCGCAAGGTCATCCTCGATGCCCCCGACGTAAAGGGCCGCGAAGCGATCCTTCAGGTTCACGCCAAGGGCAAGCCGATTGCCGACGACGTGGCCCTTACCACGCTCGCCAAGTCGACGCCGGGCTTCAGTGGAGCGGACCTCGCGAACCTCGTGAACGAAGCAGCAATCCTGGCAGCGCGGCGGAACAAGAAGATCATCACGATGAATGAGTTCGAAGAGGCGGTTGACCGTGTCATCGCCGGCCCCGAACGCAAGAGCCGCGTGATGACCCAGCATGAAAAGAAACTGACCGCCTACCACGAAGGTGGCCACACCGTGGTTAGCCACTTCATGGAGCATCACGACCCGCCGCACAAGGTGACTATCGTCAGCCGCGGTATGGCGGGTGGCTATACGCGCTTCCTCCCCGACGAAGAGTCGCACTACCGCACGGGCAGCATGTTCCGCGACCAGCTCTGCACGGCCCTCGGTGGCCATGCAGCCGAGGAACTCGTATTCGGCGAAGCTTCAACAGGGCCCTCGAACGACATCGAGCAGGTCACCCGCATCGCTCGCGCCATGGTCACGCGCTGGGGCATGAGCGAACGGCTTGGGCCGCGCACGTTCGGCCGCAGCGAGGAACTTATCTTCCTCGGTCGCGAAATCTCCGAGACACGCAACTACAGCGAAAAGATCGCCGAAGAGATTGACGACGAAGTCCGGCGTCTCATCGAAGAAGCCCAGGAACGCGCGAGGAGTGTCCTCCGCGAACACCGTGACCTCCTCGACAAGCTTGCCAACGTGCTCCTCGAGGTCGAAACGCTGGAAGGCGAGTCGCTCACACGGCTCCTCAATAGCGACCCGAACGAAGCCTGGCCCCCGGCCGACCTCGCCCAACGAGCCGAGGCCCCGGTCACGCCGCCTACGGAAGAACCGCGCACTCGCCCGGCGTTCGAACCGAAGCCCGCGCCGGGACTCGCCTGGGAAGGCGGGAACCAGGCCCGCACGGATGGCGGCTCGAGCTAGGCACATCCAATTCGTTGACTGAATTCGGGGACGGTCTCACACTGAAAGACCGTCCTCGGACTTTCTGGAGAGATCATGGAAGCGATCGTGCGCGCCGATGGGCGTCAGATGCGCCTCGTTGTGGGGCAAGAATTCGAAATGAGCCGCGTTGCCGGCGCGCCCGGCGACATGCTTGACCTGGATGTCATGATGGTGCTGGACGGGTCCGACGTAACGGTCGGCTCGCCGCTTGTCGCCGGCGCCACGGTGCGCGCCCGCATCGCCCAACACGGCAAGGCGCCAAAGATCCGGTTCATGAAGTACAAGAACAAAGTCCGCTACCGGCGAACGTTCGGCCACCGCCAGGCGGTGACCAGGCTCGTCGTCGAATCGATTACGAAGGGTTAGGCCCCATGGCTCATAAGAAGGGCGTCAGCAGTTCCAAGAACGGGCGGGATAGCCAAAGCCAGCGGCTTGGCGTGAAGCACTTCGATGGCGAAGTCGTGAAGCCCGGCTCCATCATCCTGCGGCAGCGCGGCACGCGCTTCCATCCCGGCCTGAATGTCGGCCTGGGGCGGGATTACACCATCTACTCACTCATCGACGGCCAGGTGAAGTTCGAACCCTTCGCCAAGGGCCGGCGCAAGAAGATCAGCGTTTACGCCGCCGCTGCGGCAAGTTAGGAGTCCCGGGGTGAAAGCCTCAATCCATCCGAAGTACCAAGACTCCACGATCCACTGCACCTGCGGGAACGAGATCAAGACTCGTTCCACGAAGGCGGCGATGCACCTGGACGTGTGCAACGTGTGTCACCCGTTCTTTACCGGTGAGCAGCGTATTGTCGATACCGCAGGCCGCGTCGAACGGTTCAACCGCCGTTACGCCAAAGCCCAAAAGTAACCTTCACCCAATCCACGAACGAGGGGCGCTCCGGCGCCCCTTTCCGTTTCCGAGGGGTCATGAAACAAGCGAGCGAAGCGCCGCCGAATGTCTACTACGGCGGCCAGGCGGTCATCGAAGGGGTCATGATCCGCGGCCCAGAACACATGGCGGTCGCCGTCCGGCACCCGCGGGGCCACATCGTCACCCACGCCGAACGGCTGGGCGGGCTGTACACCGGCCGAGCGCGCCGCATTCCCTTCTTACGCGGTGTGGTGGTGCTCTGGGAGACCATGGCCCTTGGCATGCGCGCCCTCAACTATTCCTCGAAGGTGGCCTTCGATGAGGGAGAGGAAGATGGCAAGGAGGCTGAGTTCCCGGAAAAAGTGTTCTGGGGAACGATGGCGCTCGCGCTCATCTTCGTCGTCGGGATCTTCTTCGCGGGCCCAATCCTCCTGGCCAACCTCCTCGAACTGCTCGATGCCAACCGCCTGACCATCGTCGCTGTCGAAGGTGTGGTGCGGCTGGGGTTGTTCATCGGCTACATCGCGCTAATCGGGATGATCCCGGACATCCGCCGCGTGTTCCAGTACCACGGCGCCGAGCACATGACCATCCACGCCTACGAAGCGCGCAAGCCGCTCACCGTGGAGGACGTACGGCCCTTTCCGAAAGAGCACACGCGTTGCGGGACGAGCTTCCTGCTGGTGGTGGTGTTTGTCGCGCTCCTGACGTTCTTCGCGTTCGACCTTTTGGTGGATAAGGGCCTGCTCGTGCGTACGGCTTCGCGCGTGGTCTTCATGCCGCTCGTGGCAGGCATCAGCTACGAGATCCTGCGTATCGGCGCGCGGTTCGGCGGTAACGCCTTCGTGCACGCCATGTTCGTGCCCAACATCGCCCTCCAGGCGCTAACCACGAAGGTCCCCGACAACAGCCAGATCGAAGTCGCCATCGCCGCGTTCGAAGCTACCCTCCTGGCCGCCGGCCTGGTACCGATCCGGGAGATGGAAGAGCAGATCGGGGCGATGGAAGTCGCGCCGCCGCTCGACTAGCCGGTCCTTCCGCCGAAGGAATCGATGAGCCAGCGGGCGGCAGTCGCGAGGTCGGGGGCAACCTCGGCGCCGAGCGAGCGACCTTCACGATCCAGGCGAATCGCGACGGCGCCAGTCTCCTTCGCCCAGCCGCACGCCTGCTCGCTGTCGTCGATGACGATGGCCCTCGCCGATTCGACGCCAGCGCGAGCGAACACGCGACGGTAGTACTCCGGTCCGGCCTTCATGGTGTCGACGAGATCGGGTCCGCTGAGTTGGCCAAAACAGTCGCGCAGCCTCATGCCGTTCAGGATGTTTTCGAGCTCGAACGAGCGTGTGCCCGATGCGGTATGGAGCTGAAATCCAGCTTCCGCTAGCATCCGGATTGCGGAGACAGCGTCGGGATAGGCGGATTCCGCTCGGGCGGTGATGTAGTCGGCTGCCGCGGTAGCGATCCTGCGAGCCTCAGACTCCTCGGGCGCCGGGACGCCGACATGTGAGCACATCAACCCAATCCAGGAGAGATCGTATTCTCGCTGGTAGTCCGCATGACTCGCGAAGGTCGCCATTCGTGGTTGGATTTCGGCCCACAGTCTTGGGAACTGGGCCCGATTCGCCTCCGCCCACCCCTCAGGAGTGCCGCCGAGGTGCCGCGGCATGAACTCACCTACGAAGCGGCGCCACTGGGGGGCGCGAAGTTCATTGTCGTTGAGGACACCGCCATCATCGAGAAAGACAACCGGGAGCGGGTTCGGGGATGACATCAGGGCATCGTATGCGGTCGCCCCGCCGAGCGAAAATCTTCACACCAGGATCTGGAGTTCCTAGAACGCATGTTCTATCATCTGTAGCCCATGGATGCGGCATGCCTCTACATCGCGAACTTCCTGGTCACCCTTGCGCGCCGGGATAATCCCCACCTCGCCGGCCGCCCGGTGGTGGTTGGCGGTTCGCCGGAAGAGCACGCCCAGGTAACCGCCTGTTCGCCCGAAGCGGCCGCAGCCGGGGTCGCGGTGGGCACCACGCTGCGCCGTGCCCTCGCGCTCTGCCCAAATGCCGTCTTCCTCCCTCTGCAGGAAACGATGGCCTCGGCTGAAGCCGCCAAGATCAACGACCGCCTCCGTGACCACAGCCCGGTCGTCGAAGTCATTGCCCACGGCCATGTCCACTTCGAAGTGCGCGGCCTCGCCCGCCTCGTGGGGCTGGATGACGCCGCCTACCTGGCCGACCTCCACGAGGCGGTCAGCGCGGATAGCGGGCTGCCGATCAGCATCGGCGCGGCTGAGGGGGTGTTTACGGCTCACGCCGCAGCGGTGGCAAATTACTTCACCGTGCAGGGCTCCCAGGCGCCTTCAACCGTCGTTGTCCCTCCGGGCGAAACGCGCGCATTTCTTGCCCGGCTCCCCGTCGAAGTGCTGCCGGTCTCGCCTTTGATGCACACCCGGCTGGCGCTCTTCGGGCTCGAGCGGGTTGGGCAACTCGCCGAACTGCCGTTCTCCGCGGTACAGGCGCAATTCGGCCACGAAGGTGCGCGCGCCTGGGAATTGGCGAACGGCCGCGACAAAGCCGCCATCCTCCCCGCGCGCGAAGAGGTCCGCATCTCCGAGGAGATCGAACTGCCCGCCCCGGCTTCGCTCAGCGAGCCGCTGATTGTGGGGACGCGGGCGCTCGTCCAGCAGGCGCTGAACCGCCCCGAGATGCGCAGTTACACGGTCCGCCGCCTGGACTGGCGGCTGGGGATGGAAAGCGGCGAGCAGCTCACGCGCCGGATCGTCTTTCGCGAACCAACGAGCGACCCCGCCCGCATGCTCCTGGTGCTCCGTGGAAAGATCGAACGGCTCCAGCTCGCCTCAGCCGCCATAAGCCTCGGGATCACCCTATCCGGGTTGTGCAGTGAATACGGCCACCAGGCAAATCTCTGGCAAACGGGGCCGCGCCGCCGGCGTGAGCTGCTGGATGCCATCGAACAACTCACGGCTCGGGAAGGCGGGCCCCAAGTCTATCGCATTGTCGAGGTGCAGCCATGGTCGAGAATCCCGGAACGCCAACTGGCGCTGATAGCCTTCGGCGGCTAAATCAACCCCAACCCGCAGCTGTTGAGGCCACCCCCGCCGGCGAGCCCGCGGCCATCCTCTGGAAGGGCATCTTCAAGCGCGTAAGGACCATTCACGACACCTGGCGGATCGACGATGAGTGGTGGCGCGACGAGATCGCCAGGCGCTACTTCGCCATCGAGCTCGAAGGCGGCCGCCACCTCACGGTTTGCCATGACCTCATCGCCGATGCCTGGTACGCGCAGAGCTACGATGGCCCGCGCGAATCGGTTTCCGTGGCCGGGAAGCCCGTTCGCTCGCGCCGCACTGCCTGAGAGGCCGCAAATTCGCTACTCTGCACGCTGGAGGCCGCTATGGAAGCACCAACGCAGATCACGCCAACGAAGCTCGCCGATTACCTCGAAGTGCTCACCAAAGCCGTCTTCGAATCCGGCATGAGCTGGGCGATTGTCGAAGCAAAGTGGCCCGGCTTCCAGCAGGCCTTCGCCGCCTTCGACCCCGAAACCATCGCGACGTTCACACCGGATGAGATCGACAAGCTCACGAACGACACGCGCATCATCCGCAACCGCCGGAAGATCGAGGCAACGATCCACAACGCCGCGACGATGCTCGAACTCGAACGCGAATACGGCACCTTCAAGAAGTACCTGGAATCGCAAGGCGACTTCGACTCGCTGCTGCGCGACATGCGCAAGCGCTTCAAGTTCGTCGGCGCTTTCGGCGCGTACTACTTCCTCTGGGTCGTACAGCAGCCGGTGCCGCCGCACGACGAGTTCCGGGCCAAGCTCAAAGTGAGTTAAGCCGACTCGAAACATAGAGAACTTAGAACGCTTGTTCTATACTGCACGCCCATGCCGGGCTATGCCGAACTCCATGCCCACTCCTGCTGGTCACTGCGCGAAGGCGCCAGCAGCAACGACGAGATGGTCGACCGCGCCGTCCGCCTCGGCTACGAGGCGCTCGCAATCACGGACCACGACAACCTCTACGGCGCAATGGAGTATGCCCAGGCTGCCAGCGAGCGGCAGCTGAAGCCCATCACCGGATGCGAGCTGACCGTTGCGGGCGTCTCTTCGCCCTCAGCGAAATACCACCTGACCGTGCTCGCTCAGAATGTCGAGGGCTACCGCAACCTCTGCCGCATCCTCAGCAAAGCCCACCTGGTCCATGGCAAGGACCAGCCCTATGCAGAACCGGAGTGGCTGTTCGAGCACCAGGACGGCCTGATCGTGCTTTCGGGCTGCCGCCGCGGGGAAATCGCCGCGCTGCTCGAATCGGCTGATGTGGCCGCAGCCGAAGAAGCCGCACGGAAGTACAGCGCGGTCTTCGGCGACCGTTTCTACGTCGAACTCCAGCACCACGATGTCTTCGGTGACAGCGAGCGGACGGCGGCGCTGGCCGAACTGGCGGAGCGGTGCGGCATCGAAGTGGTCGCCACGAACAACGCGCACTATCACGTCCGCGCCCGCCACCGCCTGAACGATGTGCTCGTGGCGGTCCGCCACCGGCTAACGCTCGATAGCTCCCACGAGGTCCGCCGCCCGAACTCCGAGTTTTTCCTCAAGACACCTGCAGCAATGGCGAAGCGCTTCGCCAGGCACCCGCGAGCTATCTCCAACACGCTGGTCATCGCCGAACGCTGCCAGTTTGACCTCACCCGCGACCTGCCCTACCGCCTGCCCGATTACCCGGTACCCGAAGGCTCCACGCTCGATGACTTCCTCCGCGGCATCTGCGAGCGAGCCTTCCGGCGGAAGTACGATCCACTTGCCCCGGCCTTCCGGGACGACGCCCGCGACCGCCTCGATCGCGAACTTTCGCTCATCGCGAAGCACCGCCTCGCGGGTTTCTTCATCGTCTACTGGGACATCCTCCAACTGGTCAATGAGATCGCCCACGAAGTGCGCGGGCGCGACCCAACCCTGCCTTCGGATGAGCGGCCGGTAGGGCGCGGACGCGGCTCATCGGTGAGCTCCATCGTCTGTTACCTCATCGGGCTCTCGCACATCGACCCTGTGAAAAATAACCTCTACCTGGACCGCTTCCTCAACGACGAACTGCACACCCTCCCGGATATCGACCTCGACTTCCCGCGCGACATTCGCGATGTGCTCCTGCGGCGCATCTACGAGCGCTACGGCGTCGAACACGCGGCCATCGTCGCCGCCTTCCCCACCTACCGCTTCCGCAGTGCCGTGCTCGATATCGGCAAAGCACTTGGGCTCCCGGCGCCCATCCTCGCCAAGCTCAACAAGATGGGCGACCACTTCGCCAACGCCACGGATATCGCGGCGGAGATGCAGCTTGTCCCGGAACTGCGTCCGCTGGTGAACGCCCCGATCTGGCGCGACCTCATCGAACTGGCGGCGCAGCTCGCGGGCTTCCCGCGCCATATCGGTCAGCATGTCGGCGGCGTGGTCATATCGGCCGAGCCGCTCTCCTCCGTGGTGCCGGTAGAGCCGACCCGCATGGAAGGCCGTTATGTCTGCCAGTGGGATAAGGACTCGGTGGATGACGCCCGTTTCGTGAAGATCGACTTTCTCGCCCTCGGCATGCTTTCGGCGGTTGATGACTGCCTGAACATCATCGAGGAGGTACACGGCACGCGCGTGGACCTTGGGCGCATCCCCCACGACAGCCCGGAGATCTACGCCTCAATCCAGGCTGGCGACACGATGGGCGTCTTCCAGATCGAGAGCCGTGCCCAGGTCCAGACG
>JBGOVF010000212.1:0-5044 GCA_041477975.1 Tepidiformaceae bacterium | reverse complement strand
GGCGGCGGCGGCGGCATTTCGAACGGGCGCGGGCTGGCGCGCATCTACGCGCCGCTGGCCTGCGGCGGCTCGCTTGGCGAGGCGAAGCTGGTGGATAGCGTGACCCTCGCTCGCATGGGCGAGGTTTCGATGGCCACTCACGAAGACGCGACGCTGCTCATCCCCACGCGCTTCGCCCTGGGCTTCATGAAATCGATAGACAATCGGGGCTGGAAGGCGGGCAACCACGACAGCGCCATCCTTTCGGGCGCGGCCTTCGGGCACGTGGGCGCGGGCGGCAGCATCGGCTTCGCGGACCCGGCCGAGGGGATGAGCTTCGGCTACGCGATGAACCGCATGGGCAAGGGCATCCTGATGAACGAGCGAGGGCAGTCGCTCATCGATGCGGCCTACCGGGCGATCGGGAAGACGGGGAACGAGGCGGGGGTATGGACGTAGGGATTTGGGATTGGCGATTTTGGATTTGGGATTGAGCGCCGCGCGTCCGGCCCCACGACCTTCACGGGCCGAAGTGCACGTATCGCGGCTCGATGTTCGCCCTGTTGGCGCCACCCTGGAGGGTGTAGCCCGAAGCGGCCCAGCTTCCAGCGCGGGAGGGGTGCGGGCGAATCGAAAGGTAGTCGCCCCAGGTGCCGGTGGGCGGGCCGTCCGTGGACGTTGCGGAGATCTGTGCATCCCAGAGGTTGTTCTTCCGGGAACCAACCACATGTGAGGGGTGCTTCGAGCTGGTGCCGTAGAAGAGCGAAACACCGACCTTGTCGCCGTTGGGGGCGGCTGCCGGGTAGCCCCAGGTGCCCACGTTGCTCCAGACATCAGGCTGTTCGACTATCGCGTGGGTTTGGGTATCGACAATGGCGACCTTCACGTAGGGCCGCGGGCGGCCGGCACGGGGCGAGGCCATCCACATGAAGCCGGCGCGCCGGCCAATCACCCAGGCCCCGGTAATCCGCGAGTCAGCTCGTTGCAGCCAGTTGTTTCCGTTCGGGCCGGCGGCGTTGTAGGGCCCGGCCGTCCACGCCGCCGTCGTGACAGCGAACGAGGTGAGGTTGCCGCCGCCATCGGGCCAGCGATACACAGTCAGCGTGGTGCCGGCGTTGTGGCTCCCGAAGAACATGTCGGTGGTTGCGCCGTGTGTGAGGCGTAACGAACCGTTCGCCGTGGTGGTCCACCACTGGAACCCGAGGTTGCCCTGCGCCGCGAGCTGTGCGAGCGGGAACTTGAAGGCGAAGGCGCGCAACCAGTTGCCCGCGGCGTTGAACGAATTGAACGTGACGTACAGGTTATTTGAACTGAGCGCCGCATCCGGGTAGTCGAACCACATGTCCGTCCAGTGAGTGTCGAGGCCCGTCGGGGCGAAATCCCACCATGCCCAGGGGCCGTTCGAATTCTTCGCCACGGCCACACGGAAGACGTTTCCGCCCCCACTCGCGCTGTACTGCAGAATCCAGATCCAGATTTTGCGGCCGGGGTCGTAGAGGGCTACCTGGTCGCAGCAAAAGCCGCCGGCCGCGGAGGGGAGCGTGGTAAACGGATCGACAAGCGTCCAGGAGGCGCCGGAGTCGCCGGAACGGCTGGCGAACCAGTTGCCCGTGACAAAGATCTGGCGCCCGGCCGCCGCTACCGTGGGCTCATCGATGGTCGATGTCTGGGTTGAAGTGGCGGTGTTGTCCAGGCCGACGTTTCTGAAAATGCTGACCATGGGAATCCTCCTCGAACGGCGGGCTACTTCGGATCTGTCGCAGGCACGTCCGGGGCGGGCGTTTGGGCGTTCGCAAGGGCGGCGGGGCCGGCTTGCGGTGGCTGCTGCGGGCCCATCGCCTTGCGCCGTGGGCTGATGTTGCGTTCGCGTTCGTCCAGGTCCGGGAGCACTGTCAGTTGCTCCGCGGCAGCATTGGGCCCGCGTCCTCGCTTCGGCTTGCGCTTTGCCGGCCCCGCGGAACCTTGTGTCACCTGCTCGTCAGGCATGGAAACCTCCTTGTAGTGGCCGGCCAGCTTTCCGGATGCGGCCCGCGGGCCTGGCGGGCGTCGATCTCATCGCAGGCGCCGGCTCCAGGCTGGCGCGTTAAGCCCGTTCGTCCCCTCTGCCCGGGAGCCAGCCGAGCAGCCGTTCAGCCCGCAGCGCCTGTGCGGCGAGGAGCGCGCCCGCAACTATGGGAACGGCGATGAAGAGCAGTTCGACAAGGCCGCTTCCACCATCAGGTTCGAACCCGATGGATTCTTCGATCCACTCCTTTGGCAGGACGCCGGCCAGCACGCCGGCCACGATGGCGATCATCGCCACCGCCAGCTTCAGTCTGTTTCGCAGGGCCATAACGAGATGCCTCCCTGGATTCGTGGCAGCCGCACGGTCGGGGGTTCCGGCGATGCGGAAGCGAGGATTATCCCCGGGCATCGGTTTGACAATCCCCCATTCGGGGGGTAACGCCGTCAGCCGGTATGTTGGTCGTGTTCGCGGAACCAGTAGGCGGCGGCCTCGGTGCGGCTTTGCACGCTCAGCTTCGCGTAGATGTGCTTGAGATGGTCCTTCACGGTCTCGCCGCTTACGCCGAGAGCCTGGGCGACGGCCTTATTCGGCAGGCCATCGGCAACGAGGCGAAGCACTTCGCCTTCTCGATTCGTCAAGTGCTCGCGATCCATACACCCTCCGCTGGGGGCGAATTTCGCAAGGAGCCTAGCGGGACGAAAACACCTATGTCAATAACGGATTGCCGGCTTTCCGGTGGCTCCGACGTCATTCAGGCGTCCGGCTCCGGAGATGCAGAGGACATCTCGATGGATCCCTGTGCCCTGGTGCGGGAAGACTGAACGGGCGAGGGGGCATTCCGTGTGTCCGCGAAACGTTGACGTTGCGTGTTACTCTCGCCGCCGTGAGCCAACCCGAATCAGAGGCCCCAACCGCATCGGGCCGTGGCCTGCGCCGGCGGCTCATGCCCTCGCGCCGGCCGACGCTAACCGAAGTGGTCGCGTTCACGTCCGCTGTTGCGCTCTTGCTAAGCAACCTTGGCAATATTGGCGACGGCGCCGGCAATCTTGCCTCGGGCGTTACGAGCCTGCCCGGCCCGCTGCACCGGAGTGAACCGGGCGAGCGAGAGTTCGTGCTGCGGCCGGGGGTGGGCTCGCGGATCATCGCCGACCTCGGGGCCACGGCGAAGGTGACGGCTTTCTATTCCGAGGGCGACGGGCTTCAGCATGCGGTGACGGCATCGCGGGACGGGACGCTCACGGAGTTCTGGTTCGGCGGGTTCAACCAGGGCAGTGGCAGCAGGGTACTGATGTCCATCGCCGGGCCGGGCGTAGCCCGCATCGGCGGCTACTATTCGGCTCCCGATGCCACCAATCACGTTGTCGTGCTTGACAGGGACGACGAGTTGCTCGACATCCGATTCGCGCCTCTCCGCGGAAAGGCGGTGCAGGTCCAGCTCGGAAAGCGCGACGTCCGCGTGATCGGGCTCGCGGCCCTCTACTCGCCGCGGGACAACACGCACCGCGTCATTTTGCTGGAGCGCCGAAAGACGACCGAACTGACAGAGCTTGAGTTCAACGCGGGCGGGGAACAGGTGGGCGAGCGGAGCCTTGGCGAGGTTCCGGGGGCGATCGATATCGCCGCCTACTACTCGTCTGCAGAGCGCCGCGTCCACGCGGTAGTCCTGTACGACGATGGTCACATCGTCGACCATTGGTCCGCATTCGATGGTCCTGAGGCCGGGAGCAGGGAACTCGTGCCGAAGAAGTCCGGGATAGGGCCGGGTTTGGCCGCCTTCGAATCTACCGAAGACGGCTCGAACGTGCTCGTCTACGCGAACGATGACGGAGAGCTGTACCGGCAGCGTTCGGTCAGCGATCGCCCTCCACCGGAGGCGCAGCTGCTCGGGAAAGGGCCGCTGGCCGGGTTCCTTGCCGGCTACTACTTCCCTGGCGACGAACTCAGGCACGTTGTGCTTTCGGACGTGCGTGGGCGGCTGTTCGAGCTTTGGTATCGGAACTAACGGGAGACCGGGCCTGCCGTGTTACAGCCAAAGAGCAAGGGTCCCGGAGATGGAGCGGACATCTCGACGGGACCCTTGCTGCCCTGCACTTTCCGCCCGCCGTGGGGAGCATGTCAACGGGTCAGCGCGAAATTTTCACACAAGCGGAAGGTCTTCACTCAGTCCTCGGGCCCGGGCTCGATGTCGCGGAAGCGGCGGATGTAGCGGGCGGCGTCGCGATACCAGAAGCGGTCTTCGAGGGGCTTGCGCACGACGTCCGTTCGCGGTTCGACGGGGAGTTCGGCCGTGTGGTAGCCGTTGGTTTCGGCGTAGGTGGCCGCGCGTTCGACCATCCAGACCTCCAACCCACGGCCCAGGTAATCGTCGAGGAGGACTGGCACGGAGATGGCGGCCAGCCCACCGCCTGCGTCGCCGATGTTGATGACGCCGACCACGCGGTCGCCGTCAGCGGCGACGAACCAACCCGGGCGGGCGCCCTGTTCGAAGACCCACGGATCGATGCCGGCGACGCGGCCGATGGCATCGGCGTCTTCGCGGCGCTGTTCGCGGACCGTGAGGAGCGCGAGGCGGCGCTCCATCACGAGCTCGTTCGAACCGTCTTCTCCCTTCGCGTGGCCGATCGGGCGGTAGCCCCAGCGTTCGAAGAGGAGCGGGAGACGCGAGGCCGCGAGCGCCTTCAGGCGGACCAGGCGGATGCCGCGGTCCTGGGCGCCGGTCTCGACCTTGCGGACAAGTGCGCGGCCCACCCCGGCGCGAGCGGCGCAGAGGAGGTCGAACCAGGCTATACCGTCGTCGTCGCGGAAGCGCACTGCCCCCTGGATGCTGCCGTCGCCGGCTTCGGCGACAAGGAAAGCGCTGCCAGTCTGCATGAGGCGTTCGAAATCGCCGGGAGAAGTGGGGCGGCCGGGTGGCAGCGTGTCGCGCTTCGCCGCGGAGTAGAGCGCGGCGAGGGCCGGAGCATCGTCGGTTGTGGCAGCGCGGATGGTGAGAGGCACCGGATGAGTGTAGGGAGTTCGGAGGCCCGAGGCCCGAGGCCCGAGGTGCGCGTGCGAGTGGCG
>JBGOVF010000105.1:0-7020 GCA_041477975.1 Tepidiformaceae bacterium | reverse complement strand
GGAGACCACGCGGTCACGGTCCTCTCCGCCCTTGGCTCGGCACAGGAACAGGTCAAGGCCACCACCCTCGCCGAGCTCGATCGCGCACCATTCGGACACCTCGATGCGCTCTATCTCCCGGCACTGGCGCCAATCGAAGATGTGCGGCGCTTCGATGGCCTTGCCTACATCATCCAACGGCTGCACGCCCCAAACGGATGCCCCTGGGATCGCGAACAGACCCATGCAACCCTCCGTCCGCACCTCCTGGAGGAAAGCTACGAAGCCCTCGAAGCGATCGACTCCGGCGATCCGGAAGCGCTCAGCGAGGAGCTCGGAGACGTGCTGCTGCAGGTGCTCATGCACGCGGCCGTCGCCGAACGCCTCGACGAGTTCGCCTTCGCCGACATCACCGAGCACATCGCCCGCAAGTTGATCCGCCGCCACCCGCACGTGTTCGGGGAGGCTACGGCCAACACCGCCGCTGAGGTCTACCAGAACTGGGAAGCGCTGAAGCAGGCCGAGAAGCCACGCTCGTCCATCCTCGAAGGCGTGCCCGCGACACTCCCCGCCCTCGCTGCCTCGCAGGCCATCCAGGGCCGCGCCCGGCGCGTCGGCTTCGATTGGCCCGACATCGACGGTCCCCTTGAGAAGCTCGCGGAAGAGATTGGCGAGTTTGCTCGCGCCGAGGGGCCCGCCGACCGCGAAGACGAGTTCGGCGACGTGCTTTTCGTCGTCGCGAACATCGCCCAGCGCCTCGGCATCGATGCCGAACAAGCCCTCCGCGGCGCCAACCAGAAGTTCAAACGCCGCTTCGGCACGGTCGAAAAGCTCGCTGCCGAGCGCCACCTGGATCTCAAAGACCTGGATCTGGCGGGGCTGGACTCACTTTGGGACGAGGCGAAAGCCGGCGAGGCAGCCGCGGCCGGCTGACGGTTGTAGGGCGTTCGGCGCCCCTGTAGTGTGTTGCTATACGAAACTCACTGGAGGCACTCCCATGACCCAGGCAGCAGAATCCGTCATCACGAAGGATCGCTTCACGAAGGGGAAGACCTTCCAGCAGTACCTCGATAGCGGCATCCGCAACCGCGACCTCTTCCAGCGCAACTACGATGGCCTCGCGGTGACGGCGAAGCAAGCGGCGGCCCTCAAAGCCCTCGCCGCGAAGCCCAACGGCCCGGACCACATGGTTGTCATCGGCGAGGACTGGTGCCCCGATGTCTACCGCGGCCTCGGCGTCGCCCAGCGCATTGCGGAAGCCGCTGGTATCGAAATGCGCATGTTCGAACGCGACCAGAACAAGGACATGATCGCCGCATACCTCAAGAACGGCGAGTTCGAGTCCATCCCCGTCTACATCTTCTACGACAAGAACCACCGGGAGCTCGGGCACTTCATCGAGCGCCCAAAGCTTGCGAACGAGCAGATTCACATGACCCGCGCGGTCATGGGCGATGTCTCGCCTGAGGGCATCAAGAAGCAGCTTGGCCACGATCCCAGCGAAGAAGAAATCGCGGCCGCCCGCGCGGCCGCCCGCGAGAAGTACCTCGACTGGCAGAACGGCGACATTTGGGCCGGCTGGCGCTCCGCGGCCGTCGACGAGGTCATCGAACTGCTCGGCTCCGCCACCTAGAAGCGCCTCGCCTTGCCGCCGGTCGCGGGCGACGCTAGATTCCGCGGCACATGCAGGAACGCCGGCCTGGTACGAAGCCTCTCTTCCTCCAGATCGCGTTGACTGTTCTGACGTTGCTCTTCTTCGTCGCCGCTTACGCCGTTGCAATGAACGCCGTCGTTAGTGTGTCGCGTGTCACCGACGACGCGGGCCGTGACCACCGCGACCAGGTGTACCTGGCGCTCCACGGCGGATTCCTCCTGCTCGCCGGCATCTACGGGTTCACGCTCGGCAAGTGGCTGAACGGGCTCGGCGTCGCCTTCGCGCTGCTCTTCGTCGTGGGATTGTCGCTCAGCATGGTCGCCGTCCAAATCAGCTCGTATGAACTCGCCTGCCACGGCCACAACGACCTGGTGCGCCACTGGACCTGCTAACTTCCTGCCCTAGCTGAGCAAGGCCGCCACGTCCCACAGGGATTGGACAATCGCCAGCGGTTCGCTGTCGCCCGGCGGCTCCTGCCGGAACTCGTGCGTCAGGATGGCCTCGATCCCGAGCTTCCGGGGCCCAAGCACGTCCTCGCGCACCCGGTCGCCCACAAAGAGCGCCTGTTCGGGCGCCACATCCAGCCGATCGAGCACCGACCGGTAGATCGATTCGTGCGGCTTCCGGAACCCAATCTCGACCGAGAACGCGATGGCCCCGGCGAGATTCGCTACGCCAATCGTCTCCAGATAGGTGGTCAGCATCCGCGGCGGCGTGGTGGTGTTCGAGACGATCCCGACCCGCAGACCGGCGTCGCGGAGCTGCTGGACGCGCGCAGCGCAATCAGCCGCCGGTTGGAAGCGCGCAACGTCCGCGGCCCCAAACAGTCCCTCCAGGCAGTTCCCCAGCGTCTCCGCGATCGCGCCGAAGCGATCCAGGTGGGGCGCCGCGACCACCGCGATTCGCGGTTCGGCCAGCGCGCCGGCGGAATAGGCCTGGCGCCAATCCGTCCTTAATGCCTCCATCACGCGCAACGCCTCCGTCTGCGATCGCACGGCGTCCAGACCAGCGTGCTCGGCGAGCGCGGTCGCGAATCCGCGCGCAACGGTCTCGGTGTCGACCGGCCCCAGACCGAAGACCGTGTCACCCAGGTCAAGGAGGACGGCGCGAAACCTCATTCCGGCGCCGGCGCCGCCACGATGTTCCACGGCCGCACACGAGTCGGCCGTATGCGCAGCACAACGCGGTCGCTCCGCGCGATCCGTTCGGCCATGTAGTCCGGCAGTTCTGGCCCGAGGTAGCGCATCGCGATGCCGCGCATCAGGCTCTTGTCCGGGTCATCCAACACCTCGGCCCGCCCCTCAATCGCCACTCCGCGATACGGCATTGCTTTCGTATCCACGATGAACGACACGCGCGCGTCGAGGCGGGCGTTGCGCGCCTTCGGTCTGTCGGCCGGAGTCGAGATCACGATCGCGCCGTCGGCCAGGCCGAACCACACCGCCGAGGTGATCGGCGCCCCTTTCGGCGACAACGTCGACAGGACGCCTGGCACCTTGCACCCTTCAAGAAAGGACTGCACTTCCGGTGTAATCTCCCGCAACAACCAGCAGTCCTCCCTGTAGTCGCCCAACCGTGCCGCATTCTTCTAGCCGGGCAGCAGGTCGGTCAACATGTAGACCAGCCGCATGTAGACCAGCCGCCGCGACGGCCCCAAGATCGCGGGGGGAGGATCGAATGAACAGTCCTGTTACCCCCTGGGTGCTCGCCGGACGCATCTTTTCCATCATTGGGATGGCGTTCACCGCGGCCTGCGCCATCTTGCTGTTCATCATCCCGGCCTGGACCTGGGGCATCATCATGGCTCTCGCTTTCTTTCCGTTCTTCGGGCTGATCGTGTTGGTGGAGCGCTATAGCGCCCACCACGGGCTCATCGGCCCCGAGACAACCGCGGACGGTGACTAGGCCCGGCTGGCTCGGCCTGTCGCTGGTGGCCGCCACCCTCCTTGTCTCATGCGGCACGAACGCCGATGCAGCGACCACCGCCGCGCTCACGTCGCGTCTCTGCACGCTGAATGACCTCGGCGGCGGCTACCTCCATCAGACGGAGGGCGACTTCTTTCCGGAAGACCTGGCCGCCCTTCCCGAGGCCCCGGCGGACCGTCGCCAGGCGCTTCGAAGCGCCGGCCTCGTGCGCGGTCGCCTCACCTTCTGGAAGGCCACCGTGGGCAAGCCGCCGTTCGCACCACCCGTAAGCGTGTACTGCCAGGTGATGCAGTTCGCGACAGAGGCGCAGGCCGGCGCCTTTGCGGCCTCGCTCGAGCCGGCGCGCGCAGACCTGGAAACAGCGGGGCTCACCTTCCTGCCTTCCGGGCGGTTGCAGATTGATGAGCCGCCGGCCCAGGACGGAACTCGTGTCTTCACGATTCGCGCCGCTGACGACTGGAACGTGGCGGCGGCCATCCGCTCCGATGGGCCGTTTGTCGTCAGCGTCTACGCCGGCGGCCGGGGCGTGGCCCCGGCCCCGGAGAGGGCGATGGCCGTGATGCGCAACGTCGAGGCGCATGCCTCGGCCGATTGAACCCTACTTCGGCGACTCCGTAATCGTGATTGAGACAAGCTTGTCGCCTTGCACAAGCTTGTCGACCACGTCCATCCCGCTCCCGGTGACCTGTCCGAACGGATAAAACTTGTCGGCCGGGTTTGTGTAGTCCAGCGAAGGGTTGTCCTTAAGGTTGATGAACCACTGACTGCCGAAACTCTTAGCCCCGCCGCCTTTCGCCATCGCGATCGTCCCGCGCGTGTTCTTCACCTGATTGGGCTCTTCGTTGGTACTGTAGCCCGGCCCACCGCTGGTGCTCGCGCTCTTGGCGAACGGATCCCCGGTCTGTGCGACGAAGGGTGGCGTCGGGATTCGGTGGAACGTGATGTCGTCAAAGAAGCCCTTCTGAGCGAGGAAAACGAAGCTGTTGACGGTGCTCGGCGCCTGGTCGGCGAACAGGTCGATCGTAAAATCACCCTTCGCCGTCTTCACCGTCGCGGTGTATTTCTTGGTTGATGCGTCGATGACCGGCTCAGCTTTCGCGAACTGCTTCGGGTTCACCGTCGGGGTGGCGTTCGGGTCGGTCGTCACGCTGGATTCGACGGTGGGGGTGTTCGTCGGCAACGTGGCTGCATTGTTCGAATTGGCACGCCGCGAGCCAAGCACCGCCCCAAAGACGGTCACGATGCCGACCACCACGCCAATGATCGCGAAGAACTTCACGTTACCGAGCAAGTTCATCGGGAAGCCGGGCCGGTATATTTCCCGCGGAGCGGTGCTGCCGACCTGGTAGGCGCGCCGCCGCACCGGTTCCTGGCGCAGGTGCTGCTGCTCCCGTCGTTTTCGCTTGGGCACGTCTAAAACCTCGTTCGGGGGACGCGGCCATTTCGCCCGGCCACTGAGCCAAAGTATACGAACGCCCGCGGGTAGGGGCCAAACCAAATCGGAAACGGCCGGTTAGGTCGCGCCGTACCCCAGTTTGGCCAGTTCCTCGCGTGTGACATCGCGATCATCCCACGGCCGCGCCTCGGAGCCGTAGATAATCGACTTCTCGTGCCCTTTTCCCGCTACCACCACGATGTCGCCCGCCGTGGCACGTCGCAGTGCTTCGGCGATCGCCACGCGCCGGTCTTCTATCTCCACGAAGTCCTGGCCGCGCACACGCCCGGCGCCCTCAGCGTGCCGTCCGATCTCCCTGACGATTGCAGCGGGGTCTTCGCTGCGAGGGTCTTCGTTGGTGAACACGGCGAAGTCAGCGCCTTCTGCTGCCGCCCGGCCCACGCCATAGCGCCGCCCCGGGTCGCGCTCGCCGGCCGCACCGACCACGATGATCAGCTTCCCCCGTCCGACGTCGCGTAGCACTTCCAGCACCTTCCGAACCGCGTCGCCGGTGTGGGCGTAGTCCACGATCACCTCGAACGGCTGGCCGCAGACGATCCGCTCCATCCGTCCCGGCACCCCCGGCGCTTCGCTCAGGCCACGCGCGATGATCCCGAGTTCCACCCCGCAGGCGAGGCCGCAAGCCGCTGCCGCCAGCGCGTTCGCCACGTTGAACACGGCCGGCAGCCCGAGGCTAACCTGGGCCATCCCTCGCGAGGTGACGAGCCGGAAGTCGGTGCCGTCGGGCCGGAGGTGCAGGTTGCGCCCAAGGACGTCTGCTTTCCTGGCCTCCAGGCCATACCGCATCGCCTCGGCCCGTGTGCGCGCGAGCATCCGATTCGCAGAAGGGTCATCCGCGTTGACCACGGCCACCTTCGGAACGCCTTTGTCCGCGGCCGTGTCCAGCGCCTCGAACAGCATGCCCTTCGCCTCGCGGTAGGCCTCGAACGTCTTGTGGAAGTCCAGGTGGTCGCCGGTGACGTTCGTGAACGCCGCTACGTCGTATTCCACGTGGTCGAGCCGGTGCAGCGCCAGCCCGTGGCTCGTCGATTCGACGATCGCGAACTCGCAGCCGGCATCGACCATTCGGCGCAGCAGCGACTGCACCTCGGTGGCCTCCGGCGTCGTCATCCGCCCGCTGACGTGGCCGGATTCGCCGGGCAGGTACGTGTCGACCGTCCCGAGCCGCCCTACGCGCGCCCCGGCTGCCTACAACACCGACGTCAGCAGGTGCGATGTCGTCGTCTTCCCGTCCGTCCCGGTAATCCCGATCACAACGAGTTCGCGCCCGGGGTGGCCGTGGAACCAGGACGCGGCCGCCGCCATCGCCACCCGCGTGTCCGCGACCTCAACGAGCGCCAGCTGCCCGGCCAGCGCCTCCCACTGCTCCCGCCGGTCGGACTGGACCAGCGCCGCGGTCACGCCGGCCGCCGCCACCTCCGCCAGGAAGCGATGTCCATCCAGGTTGAATCCCGGCACCGCCACGAACAGCGATCCGCGCCCAACACGCCGCGAATCGTGCTCCACCGCCGTCACTATCGTGTCCGGTGACCCCGAAGCAAGCCGCGCGCCTGGCAATTCAGCGAGCAACGAAGCGAGCGTCCGCCCGTCACTCATTCCCGCGCGCTCCGGGCCATTCGGTCGAACACCTTCATCGAACTATCCTAGCGTGGTCCGAAGTCTCGGACAGCGTCACTCCGCCGAGTGCAGGGCTATCAACCGCGGCAACTCAACCGGCAGGCTCCGGCGCGGGTGGACGGGCATCAGCCCGGCCGAAGTCGCGAGCGCGACAGCCGCGCCATCGCCCACGGGTGCGAACACCACGGTCGCGAGGCTGTCCACCGTCCGGAGCGCGGCGGCGAACGCTGCCGTGTCCAGCGCGCCGTCCAATACGGTTAGCGACGCCTCGCCCGCTCCGGCCACAACCTCGTGCCCCATCGCCCCCCCGAATCCCGTAGCCGCTGCCACGAATTTCGCGTCGTCCGATACGACCGCGATCTTCACGCGTCCAGCGACCGGCAAATGT
>JBGOVF010000195.1:0-5393 GCA_041477975.1 Tepidiformaceae bacterium | reverse complement strand
TTGCCGACCAAGGCGTTCGTGCCAGAGTACAAGTTCGATGTCGGCCAGGTCACGCCCGACGGCATCACGGCCCCAACGACGGTCAAGATTACGGCCAGCATGAACAAGAACTTCGAAGCGGAGTTCAAACTCGAGTACGTGAAGGGCCTCAGCGCGAGCTTCGGCGTCCTCGCGGCAAAGATCGAAAAGTCCCAGCGGCTGCTGCGCATCGGGTACAAGCCGGACTCCGGCTGGAAGGTCGACTGAGCAGGTCCGCCGGCCCGCGGGCGCCCTCCGGCAGTGAAAGGACGCGCCTCCCCCAATGAACACGCGCACCGCCACGCATCTCTTCGAAGGCGGCCTCTCGTTCACGACGCCGTCCGGCTCGCCGTTCGCGGTGCAGGCTGAATCGCTCAGCCTGGATTTCGAAGATGACGCCCTCACGGGCTGCCGCGTGACGTTCGTGGTCGGCCCGCTCGAATACCAGGAGGTCCTGCGGCGTTGGCTCTTTCACCTCACGCCCGAGTCGCGCCTGCCCGGCGGCGAATCGTTCGACCCCGGAGCCGATGTGCGGCTAGAGGCGCGGCTGGACGAGGACCTGCTTGACCGCCTGGCGGGCACGGACTCAACGGCGGAATCCTCGGTTGCAAAGCTCTTGCAGATCTCGCGGACCGATCCGGCTGACGAACTCGTCGCCAGCGAAAGCTGGTACGCACTCCACGTTTCGCAGCAGGTGCCCCTGCCCGAGGGACTGGAGGGCGTGCTCCACGCGGGCTATAGCACCACATGGGCCGTCCCGCCCCGGGCCGAGGGCCCCGCGCCCGAAGAAGGCACGCTCCTCGCTGAGGTGGCAACGTACTTCGCCCAGGAAGACCTGGATTTCGACTACGAAGAGGGCGACCACTTCATCCAGACCGAGTTCGAGGGTAAGAACGGCGACTTCGAACTCTACGCATTCGCCCGCGAAGAGCAGCGCCAGGTCGTGGTGTATTCGGTCTGCGAGAAGTTGACGCCGCCGGAAAAGCGCGCAGCGATAGCCGAGCTCCTTGCCCGCGCGAATTACGGGCTCATCCTCGGCAACTTCGAACTCGACTTCGACGACGGCGAAATCCGCTTCCGCACGAGCCGCACCATCGGCCCGCAAATGCTGGACGGCAAGGACATGCGCGAACTGATCGCTACCAACGTCAGTGCGATGGACCTCTACCTCCCCGCCATCGAGGCGGTGCTGACCAGCGACATCACTCCCGCGGCCGCGATCGACGAAGTCGAAGCCAGTAGCGACGACGAAGATTAGCCCACGCCCAGTCCTCTTTCCTCTTTGCTCTTTCCTCCATCCCGTCATAAGGTAGCGGCTGACATCTGAATAGCCAGAGACCGCAGGTCCCGGTGTGAACCGCTTTCGGGCGGAGGGATAAGCCGCAAGGCGCCTGCCGAGGCAGAGATTCGCGAGACGGCTGCGTGCCGTGCGCGTCCCATCCCTGTCCCGGCGACAGGGATTTTCGTTTCCTGGCTACCGCCCCGGTTTGTGGTGGTGGGCCTTATCCCTCACCCCTCATCCCTCTTCTCTCCCAAGGAGACGCCTATGCCGACCCCACGGAAGGTCGCAATGCTGGCGGAGATCAAGGACCGCATGGAGCGGGCCTCGGTCGTCATCAGTGCCGACTATCGCGGCCTCACCGTCGCCCAGCTCACGGACCTGCGCCGCGCTCTGCGCCCGGCCACGGTCGATGTGAACATCGTCAAGAACACGCTGGCGGCCTTGGCTGCCACGCAGGCCGGCCGGCCGGAGATGAGCCAACTGCTCGAGGGCCCCACGGCCCTCGCAATCGGCTTCGGCGACCCGATTGCGCCAGTGAAGCTGCTCGCCGAGCACCTGCGTGTGAAGCGCATGACCCTGACGATCCACGGCGGCTGGCTCGAAGGCAAGATTCTCGATGCCAAAGAGGTCGAGAGCCTTGCCACCCTGCCATCGAAGGAACAGATGATCGCCGATGTCGTCGGGAAGCTGCAGAGCCCGCTCTACAACTTCGCGGCGCTGCTGCAATCGACCATCCGCAACTTCGCGGGCCTCGTGGAGTCGCGCGCGAAGCAGCTCGAAGGCGCCGCCTAGCCCCCTCCGGGGACCATCCGATCAGTACCCGGAGCGTAAGCGACGGTGCGCCAGACAAGGAGACGTAGCAATGGCCAGGGTTGAAGAAGCTCTCGAAATCATCAAGGGGATGACCCTCCTCGAACTCCGCGACCTGAACAAGGCGATCGAAACGGAGTTCGGCATCACGGCCGCCGCGCCCATGATGATGGCCGCCGGCGCGGCAGGTGGCGCCGCCGCTCCCGCCGCGGTCGAAGAGGAGAAAACGGAGTTCAACGTCACGCTCAAGAGCTTTGGCGAGAACAAGATCAACGTCATCAAGGCCGTCCGCGAAGTTGTCAGCGGGCTCGGCCTGAAGGAAGCCAAGGACCTCGTCGAAGCCGCCCCCACCAAGGTCAAGGAAGGCATCACGAAGGACGAGGCCGAATCGATCAAGACGAAGCTCACCGCAGCCGGCGCCACCGTCGAAATCGACTAAGCCGGCCCCGTTGGCGGCACACTTTCGAAGAGGCCCAGGCAACGCCTGGGCCTCTGTGCGTGCCACCCGCCGCCGATCCTCGCTCGCTCGGCGCGACGGACCGTAGCGCGACGTTTCGCGACCGGCGTCACGAGGACTGCCTCCGGCACGAAGGCCGCCCCGGCGCACATTTCGAAACTGCTATACTGCCGCGGTACCCGTTAGGCACAGGCTAACGACCGTGCGCCCAAGCGGGATCCCACTCCTGGACCGTGCGCGATGAAGTTCCACTGGTTCCACCTCATGCCCTGGCCCGACCTCCCCGATGACTTCGCTCAGAAGAACCGCTCCGTCTGGGTCGACGTCGACTACAAGCTGTTCAATGCCGAGCGCGGCAACGAGGTCTACAACGAGTACCTGGACGAGCTCGAGTTCGCCGAGAAGATGGGCTACGACGGCATCTGCGTGAACGAGCACCACTCGAACGCGTACGGCATGATGCCGAGCCCGAACATCATGGCGGCCACACTCACCCGCCGCACGAACCGCGCCGCCATCGTCGTCATGGGCAACTCGATCGCGCTCTACAACCCGCCGATCCGCGTAGCCGAAGAGTTCGCGATGCTCGATATCCTCAGCGGCGGGCGGCTCGTTGCCGGGTTCCCGGTGGGCACGAGTATGGACACCAACTTCGCCTACGGTGTGCCCGGCGCCCAGCTCCGCGACCGCTACTACGAAGCGCACGACATGATCATGCAGGCCTGGCACGACAAGGGCGTCAGCCACTTCAACGGCAAGTACAACCAGGTCCGCTACCTGAACCCGTGGCCGCGCCCGCTCCAGCAGCCCAACCCGCCCATTTGGATCCCCGGTGGCGGCTCGATTGAGACCTGGGAGTGGTGTGCCGATATGGGCTACCTCTACTCCTACCTCTCCTACAGCGGCTACAAGCGCGCCCAGACCATCATGGATGGCTTCTGGAAGCGCATGACCGACATGGGCAAGGAACCGAACCCCTACCACGCCGGCTTCGCCCAGGTCGTCTGCGTCGCCGAAACCGAGGCCGAGGCCAAAGAGCTCTACTGGCCGCACATCGACTACTTCTACAACCGCTGCCTGCACGTCTACCCCGGCTTCGCCGATGCGCCCGGCTACCGCACGCTGCGCACAGTGAAGGCCGGCATCAAGAGCCAGTTCGAACAGGCCCAGCAGAACGCCAAGGCGAAGCTCACCTGGGAAGGCCTCGTGGACCAGGGCTACGTGGTCGCCGGCCCGCCAGACAAGGTCATCGCCAAGCTCAATGAGCTCGCCGACGACCTCAACGTCGGCCACCTCATGCTCCTCCTCCAGATGGGCTCGATGCCGCGCGAAGTGGCGATGTACAACACCCAGATGTTCGCCGAACGCGTCATGCCCCACCTGAAGGACAAGTTCAGCGACTTCGAGGACAAGTGGTACCCGAAGATGATGCCGCAGGCCGACCGGGCCGTGCCCATCGTCCAGGAATCGGCCCGCATGCCGGCAGCCGTCGGCGGTGGCGGCGGGCAGTAAGGGACGGCGTCGCGCAGCAAGGCGGGGCGTCCCGCGCGGGCTATGCGTTTGTAAGCCTGGAGTGGGCAGTCTATGAACTTCCAACCGGCCGTGTGGGTTGTCCGTGGCGGCGACAACAACGAGTTGGCGTCGCAGATCAAGGCGCGGCAATCCGTCGCGATCGGCTGGCGCCAAATAGATGCGTCGCACGCGACGTCGAGAGACGACATCCGGAAGCTGTTCGAACTGGAGGCCCCGTCGCTGGCCACGCCAAACTCGATTGGGCAAGTGTTCCGATTCGTTTCTGAGATCGAGATAGGTAGTTACATCCTCACGCCGGAGAAGGCGACCTCCACTATCCACGTCACGCGATGTCTAGGCCCGTGCCGGTTCGACCGCTCCATCTTCGGCGAGGATTACCCGCATGTCCGCCCGGTCGAGTTCGTGAAGACCATTCCCCGCGGAGCGTTCTCGTTGGGGGTGAGGAACACTCTTGGGAGCACTCTCACGGTGTTTCGTGCTGATATCGCACTGGAAGAGCTCGAGGCACTGTTGAGTGGCGGAACCGCTGCGGTTACGTCATCTGGCGCCGACCCTGGACTGTGGGCAGACGAACTCGAAGGACAGGCCGAAGGGCAGATACTCGATGCTTTGCTGGCGCTCGATCCTTACGGCTTTCAACGCTTCGTAGCGGAGGTGCTGAGGGCAATGGGCTACATCGTGCAAGACGGGCCAAAGGGAGCGGACGGCGGAGTGGACTTTCTTGCGTATCGCGATGCGTTCGGCCTGGAGTCCCCGCGCATAAAGGGCCAAGTGAAACGGCAGATTGGTGCAGCCGGGATCGCCGATGTGGGATACCTCCACGGCGTACTGGGCCAGGGCGAAAGCGGCCTGTTCGTCTCGATGGGAGGGTTCACGAAAGATGCCCAGAACGCTCCGTTTGTTAAGAACGGACGTGTTGCCCTAATAGCTGGCATCGAGTTTCTCCACCTCGTCATCCAACACTACGAACGCTTGTCCGCCGACGCCACGCGCCTTCTTCCGTTACGCCGAATTTACCTTCCGGAGAAGCCGGCAGTGTAGCGGCACGATTCACGGACACGAACCGGTGACAACTCACCGCATCTCACAGGCGAATGTGCCGGACCATGGAAGCGACTCGCGAACATGCCGAACTCGCGCGGACCGGCGAGGGAGCTCCCTCCACCGGGCACGGGCTTGGCGCGCCCGGCCTCGCCGTTGCGAGCGCGTTCGGCCAGTCGATCGGCATGCCGGACCCGCGACAGGCAGGTCCTCTTCACGAGCAGCGGACACCGGATAAGGCTCAGTTGATCA
>JBGOVF010000255.1:0-4361 GCA_041477975.1 Tepidiformaceae bacterium | reverse complement strand
CGGTCGGCGCCCACGTTCCCGTCCAGCCCATCGTGGAGCAGGATTATCGAGCCAGGCCGGGCCTTTGCGACGATGTTGCGCGCCAACCGCGCAGGGTCGGCTTCCGTCCAGTCTGTCGCCGAAACATCCCAGGTGACGATGCGCAGCCCGTTGTTCGACATCGTCCGTGACAGGAACGGCGTGTGACTGCCGTGCGGTGGACGATAGAGCGCCGGACAGACGCCAGCGGCGGAAGCGATCGCTTTCTGCGTCGTCTTGAGCTCCGGGTAGCCGGCACGCAGGAAGCCCAGCTCTGTATGGCTGAAGGAGTGGTCGCCGACGATGTGGCCGCGTTCGACGAGCGCGCGCGCGATCTCCGGCTGCTGCACGACCGCCTTGCCGACTTCGAAGAAGGTGCCGCGGACGCCTGCCGCTTCGAGGATCCTCGCCACCTCCAGCGTCGTATCGCCATTTGGGCCGTCATCGAAGGTGAGCGCCACCTGGTTCGACGATCGGGGCCCGTGCCAGGTGAGGTCGCCGAACCACGACGAACGCGGAGACGTGGCGCCGGTGAAAGCGACGGCGAACAGCGTGAATGACGCCAGTGCGGCGATCGGCAACGCCGAGCGAAGAACGGCAGCCGGCACCCCCGGCCGTTCCCCGGGATGTGGGAGCGAGGTGAGGGCGAGTCCTGCGATCAGACATAATGTCGCGACACAACCGCCTGCAAACGCGCCTGCAAACGCCGTCGCCAGGACGATGGCCGCGCCAGCAGTGGCGGTGACCACGATCGCCTGCATTGCGAAGGCTCGTCCCAGCCGGCCGGTGCGGACGCTTAGCCCGGTCGCCGCCGCCACCACGACGGACGCGATCGCGAACGACCAGAAGTAGGTGGCCGCCCCGAGCAGAAAGCCGGCCACGACCGTGGCGGCGGCCGCTGCCAGGCGGATGCCCGCGCCTCGCACGCGCAGTGCCGCGACGCCTACCGTGCCCGCGCCCAGGATGGCAACGAGTACGAAGTAGGTGACGGGGCTCGTCCCGATTGAGCTGGTCGCGAACGCCGCCAGGGGCAGGACGAGGACGGCGAACGGCAGAAAGGCCAGCAGGCCCCGTCCGGGAGGAGGTCGCCGCCGTTTGGACGTGGTCACCAGCGAAACATACCCTTGGGGCCGTTGAGGATCGAAAAGGGACGCGTTGCTCGCGCGCGGTCGTTGCGCTGGTGGCCGGCCGCGGCGCTGGGGCTGGCCTGGACCGTCGGGCTCGCGTTCGTGCTCTCGCACCGCGTGTTCGTCACGAACGACTCGCTGAGCAACTACGCCCACGTCTGGAACGTCTCGCGAGCCGTGGCCGACGATCACACGCTCCCGTTCCATTTCCGCGCCCTTGCGAGCGGCCGCGCGCTGGCCTACCCCTACGCCTTCCTGCCCTGGACCAGCGCCGCGCTCGTCCGCCCCCTCCTCGGCGACTGGGTGACGACGCTCTGGCTGGTGCTGGGGTTCGGGCTTGCGTTGGGCGCAACTGTGCTGGCGCTTCCAGAAATACGCACGTCGTGGGGGCTTGCGCTCGTGCTCGCCAACCCGCTCCTCGTCGAGGCGGTGCTGCTTGGCCAGCTTCCGTTCCTCTGGTCTGTCGCGTTCCTTTTCGCCGCTGTCTGGGCGTGGCGGCGGCAACGCGATGTTATGGCCACCGTGCTTGCGATCGCTGCGATGAGTACCCATCCGGCTGTCGTGGGGCCGATTTTCGTCGTCGTCGTCCTTTCTCGCCTCCACTGGGAGCCACGAGGCTGGCGGCTGCTCGCGCTCTCCGCGGTGGCCTGCACGGCCTCGCTCCCCGCGGCGGGGATGGCCGTCTTCTCGCCGGTCACGACGGATTCGAGTGCCGGTGTGCTGGTGGCGAACCTGGTGGGCACCGTCGCTGTGCGTGCGATGGTGGTGGCGGTGCCGTTCGCCGTGGCGCTCTCCGCCCGCCGATTCAGCGAGGGGCGACTTGCGATGGCCGCCGGGGTGCTCGTGGCGCTCAACGTGGTGCTTGTCCCGGTGAGGCAAACCGCCTTCGCCTGGGGAGCGCTGACCCGTGACGCAGACACCGGCCTTGTGCCCTACTTGCAGTCGGGGGAGTTTCATCGCGGCGCCACCTACCGGCTCCTGCGTGTGGCCGATGGCAAGGTTGGCATGTATCAGCTCATCCAGCGCGGCGGTATCCTCGATTCCGAGTTCTTCCCGGAGAGCCTCGATCGGCGAAGCTGGCCGGAGGAACAGGAATACGTGGCTTTCCTCGCCGACCGCAAGGTGCAATACGTGATGATTTTCGACAACTATGACCAGCGCTACCGGACGAATGAGCACGAACTGTTGGGCGGACTCGTGGCCCGGGGTTGCGCTGCGAGCGAGCATTCAGAACCCGGATTCGAGGTCTTCAGCGTGAACACGGCGTGCGTTCCGGAGGGCCCTCCATGACCAACGACAGCCGCCAGACACGCGTGCTTGTGGTCGAAGACAACGCGGAGATGCGGTCCCTGGTGCTGCGCGGGCTACAGCGGCGCGGGTTCGAAGGGATCGGCTGCGGTGACGGCAAGACCGCGCTGAAGATGTGTGGCCACACCATCCCAGATGTCGTGCTCCTGGACCTGACGCTGCCCGACATGGACGGGCTCGACCTGTGCTTCGAGCTGCAGGAGTCGATCGCTGCGCCGATCATCATGCTTACTTCGCGCGATTCGGTGCGCGACCGGGTCGAAGGGCTGCGCGCCGGCGCCGACGATTACGTGGTCAAGCCGTTCGCGATGGAGGAGCTGATCGCCCGCATCGAGGCTGTCCTCCGGCGGGTCCCGGCGGCCCCGGCTCAGCTCACCTACGAAGACCTGGAAATCGACCTCGAGAGCCACACCGTCATGCGGGCGGGCGAGCAGGTCCACCTGACGCCCAAAGAGTTCGTCCTCCTGGAGTTGATTGCCCGCCGCCCGATGCGTGTGTTCACGCGCGATGCGCTCAAGGCCGCGCTCTGGCCCGGCGACGCCGAGATCGACGACAACCTGCTCGATGCTCACGCCGCCAACCTGCGTCAGAAGATCGAAGCGAACGGCGGCCGGCGCCTCATCCAGACCGTGCGGGGCGTCGGGCTCGTGCTCCGATGAGGTGGCCGCGGCGGCTTTCCACCCGTCTTGCCGTGTCGTTCACCCTGCTCTTTGCCGCGACCTTCGTGGCAACCGCCGCGATCACGCTCTTCTTCGCCTACCGCCGGTTCGAAGCCGCCACAGACGACACGCTGAGCGGCGTTGCTTCGACCGTGATCGAACGTATGACTGCGGACGAGCCCGCGCAGGAAGTCGTCGACGACCTCGCAACGGTTGCGCAGTTCGTGGAGGTGGTGGACTTGCAGGGCCGCCCGCTCGCGGCTTCGCCCAACCTGGTCAACCCGGCGGGGCTTCGTTCGGTGATCCCGCGCCTGCCAACCGAACGGCACGGCTTCCACACCATCACCTACGAGAAGTCGCGCGTGCGCGTAGCGCGGTTGCCTCGTTTCGATGCCAACGGAAACGTCGTGGGCTACGTTGTCGTTGCCACGCCCGCCAGCGACGTGACCCGCTCACTTCAGCAACTGACGGTGGTGCTGGTCATCGCGGGCGTGCTGGGCATTGCGTTTTCGACCGGCGGCACGGTGCTCTTAGCGCGGCGCGAGGCGAAACCGCTGACGAAGCTCGCCGGAGACCTGCGCACGGCTGCGGCATCGGGCTTTCAGACGGCTATCCAGCCAGTAGATAGCGGCAGTGAGGAGGCCCGCGAGCTCGGCCGCGCGCTTGCAGAGCTGGTGAAACGCCAGGGTGAGGTGCTTCAGCGCGAGCGGGAGTTCTTCGCCGATTCCAGCCACGTGCTGCGTACGCCCGTCGCGGTGCTGAAGGGCGACATCGAAATCCTGGAGCATGGGGCCATCGGCCGCGAACGCGAGGAGGTGCTGCACCAGGCCCACGCCTCCATCGAAACGCTTTCGCGAATGCTCAACGGGCTGCTCTTACTGTCGCGGGAACAGGAATCGGGGCAGCAGGCGTGGGAAGTCATCGACCTCAGCGCGATCGTCGATGCAGTCGCCGCCGAAGCGCGCACTGCCAACCCCGAACTGAACGTCGTGGACGAGGTGGCCCCGGGGCTGGAGATGGCCGGCGACCCGCACCAGTTGCGCGACCTCTTCACCTCGGTCGTTGAGAATGCCTGCCGCTACACGCGCGCGGGCGGCACAGTCACGATCGGTGCGCGCGCCGCCGGCGACGAAATCGAGGTGACGGTTGCGGACACGGGCATCGGCTTCAGCGAAGAAGACCTCGCGGGCGCCAGGCAGCGCTTCTACCGCGGGCGCAGCGCGCGGGCGCTCTTTCCCGGAGGCTCCGG